>NZ_VKDB01000006.1 GCF_007280555.1 Deinococcus detaillensis
CAGGACCCCCGTGAACCACTTCGGAAGGAGTGTCATGCCCAAGTTTGACAGGGGGAGCAGCTTGCTGCTCCCCCTGTCAATGGCCAAAGTCGAGCTTACGGATAAACCGTTTACTGTAAATAACAAAGCCGCCCACTTGAAGAGAAGAGCGGGCGGCTAGACAAGAAGAACTTACTTTTGCAGATTGGTTTTGGGAGCGTCGGGTGCTACTGGAGAAGTTGCAGCAGCCACCGGCTCAACTTTAACGTCTGTTCTGGCTTCCGAGATCACGCTGCCGAACTGATCGGCGTGGGCTTTTTCGGCGGGCACCCTAAAGTCGCGTACCGGCACGTCACGCGAGGCGTAAGCGATGTCTCTGGCGGCTTGCTGGGCGGGGGTGAGATGCAGATTGCCGCGCTCGTCCGCGTGGGCTTTTTCGGCTGGGGCGCGGAAATCGCGGATCACCACTTCTTTGCTGGCTTTGGGCGCTTTGGGAGATTTACCCGCGTCTCCAGCTTGCTGGGTCAGGTTTTGGGCCAACTCCTCCAGCTTGGGCGCGATCACCCGGTCTTGCAGCAGCTTGAAGGCCAGCGTGCCGAGGGTCGCCAGCAGCGCTCCGCCGATGCTCGACGCCGGGCCTTTGTGGCGGGCTTGGGCTTTTTCAAAGGCCTTGCGCTCTTTTTTGGAGAGCGTGTCGTCCACGTAAATTTTCTTGGTCTTATTAAACGAGCGCCCCAGCACCAAGCCCAGCACCGCGCCGACGCCGGTGGCGATGCCCAGCATCTTCAGCGGCTCTTTTTGCATCTGCACTTGCAAGCTGGCCTGCTGGCCGAGCCGGTCGACCGAGTCTTGCAGCCGCATCCGGGCTTCTTCGCGCTGGGTCATCAGTAACCTTCCTTTTTCATGTCGTCTTTGTAAGTGGGTTCAGTGCTGACGCTGATTCCAGCCGGAGCTGACTTGCTCTTATCCGGCACATGCGGCCCCGCGTCGTTGTTGCCGTGCTTCTGGTGCTGGGGATTATGGGCAACGGTACTGGACGCTGTACCGCTGCGCTCGGCAATGCTGCCTTCGCCTGCATTTTTGCCGGCGGCCAGCGGCGCAGTTGGCACGATGTCTTCTTTGCCGCCTCTGACGCCTTCGACTTTGGCTGCGCCGTGCAAATGCACTTCTTGTACGCGGCCGACTTGCTGGCCCTGCGGCACGCTGGCGCGGCCAGCCACGATGGTGTCGTCGTCACGGAGTTCGCCTGCTTGCTGGGTGTACGGCGTTTTGAGGTCGTAGCTCTCAGCGGTTTCGTCGTCCTTGACTTTGGCCGAGAGTCTGCCCAGCCCGATGACCACCAACAAGCCCGCCATGCCGAAGCTGGCCAGCGCGATAAACAGCGCGGCGGCCCAAGCCCCTAACCCCAAGCGCATCAAGCCGTAAAACAGCGCCAGAATAATAAAAATGAGGCCCAATGTTAGCGGTGCAGTGGCCGCCAGCAGCAGCACCACCCCGATGCCCTTGGCTTTGATTACGTCAGTGGCCCGCTTGGTCAGCACGCCCGCTTCGGTCTTGATTAAATTCACTGCGGCGTCAAAGACATCAATCAATGACCCGCCGAGACCTTTGTTCTGTTCCATGTTTACATCCTCCGTGCCAATGTTGATTTTGGTGCACCGACTTCAGCGTCACTTCAAATGCCGAGTTGGGTTCAGTCTGAAGGTGCAGCGCCTCCCGCCATCATCTGCCTAGCATAATGGCAGTATGTCTGGCTCTGGGCAACTTGAACAAAGCGTCATTGAAGGAACCGTAAACTTCTCGCCTGTGGGGAGCGCTCCGGCCCGCCCCACTTCACCGTCTGCCCGCACGCCTGCGCAGCGCAGCAACATGCTGGATCTGACCGCCCGGGGGTACGCGCTGTGGCGTGCCCACTCGCTGAGTCTGCTCACCGGCGGCCCGCTGCCGCTGACCCGCGAGGCCGAGTATTTCCTCTCGCTGTGCCGCCCACAAACGGGGCAGCAGTGGCTCGACGTGGGCACCAGCGCCGGATTTTACGCTGGGGTGTTGGCCCGCGCCGGAGCCGAGGTGCTGGCCTGCGACATCAGCCCCGCCATGCTGCGTGAAGCGGCCAGACGCGAGCCGGACTCGCGCATTCAGTACGCTCTCCTCAACGCGGAGCATACTGGACTCCCCGCCGAGAGTCTCGACGGCGTGAGCATCGGCGCGACCCTCAACGAAACGGCGTGTCCCCAGCAGATGTTCACCGAAGCCCAGCGCCTGCTGCGTCCCGGCGGGCAGTTGTGGGTGATGGCTTTGGGGCGCGACGGCACCGCCAAGCAGGCGCTGCTGAGTCGGCTGGGCGGCCTGAGCTTCCCTGATGAAGCTCAGCTTGACGCTTGGCTGCCGCAGATGCGCTGCGTGGACGGCTGGCGGCGCTCGAATGTGCTGTTTCGGCACTGGATCAAGTCAGATGGACAAGGCAGCCTCTAGGGCTGTAAGCATGAGCAAGTCTGTAAGCATAGGCGCTCTTTGCCGCCGGACTTTGCCTCTAGACTGCTCACCTAAGGAGGGGGACGTGAGAGAAAGCCTCAGCAGCGGCTGGACATCCAGTGGACGGACATCCAATGAACTCAGCAGCGCCTTAGAGCACTGCCGGACGCTGACCCGTCACCATTCCAAAACGTTTTACTTCGGTTCGCGTTTTTTTCCTTTGTCTCAGCGCCAAGCGGTCTGGGCGGTTTACGCCGCTTGCCGCCAGGGTGACGACATTGTCGATGAACCGGGCGGCGGCTCGGCGGTGCTGGAAGAATGGTGGGACGCCACACGCGCGGCGCTGAGCGGCTCGGGTTTTTCCGCGCAGCACGCCCACCCGGTCGGCAAAGCGCTCCGCTGGGCCGCTTCGCAGTACACCATCCCTGCCGAGGCCTTTTACGAGCTGTTTTTGGGCCTGCAAATGGACCTGAAGATGGACGCCAGCGGCCAACCGTGCGCCGACTTTGCCGACCTCGAACTGTATTGCCGCAGGGTCGCGGGCGTCATTGGTTTCATGATCGCGCCGATTTGCGGCTACAGTGGCGGAGAGCGCACGCTCGACTATGCGCTGCGGTTGGGTCAGGCCATGCAGCTCACCAACATTTTGCGCGATGTGGGCGAAGACCTTGAGCGGGGCCGGGTGTATCTGCCGCAAACCTTGCTCGACGAGTACGGCGTGACCCGTGCCATGTTGGAAGCCGGGCAAGTCACCCCGCCTTACCGCGCTTTGATGCGCTACCTGACCCAGCAGGCGCGGGCGTGGTACACCGAAGGCCGCGCTGGGCTGCCGTATCTGCACGGCTCAGGCCGCTTGGCGGTGACGGCCGCCGCCCGCGCTTACGAAGGCATTTTGGCCGACTTGGAAGCCAACGACTACGACAATTTCAGCCGCCGCGCCCATGTCAGCGGCCCGCGCAAACTGCTGATGCTGCCCGGCGCGTGGTGGGAAGTCAAATCGCAGCCCAAACTCGCCTAAGCAACTGGTTTTCCCCAAATCCACCCAAATACTCTGGCAGCCCAGCTTTCAACTGCGCTGACGGCTCACACGCCAGAAAGGAACTCTTATGTCCATTCCCACTCCTGTCAATCCCATCACGACTGCGCCTCCCCGCGAAGCGTTCAGCTCCCGCCGCAAAACTGCGCTGATTATCGGCAGCGGCATTGGCGGGTTGAGCCTCGGCATCCGCCTCCAGAGCCTCGGCTTCGACACCACCATTTTGGAGCGTATGGACGCCCCCGGCGGACGGGCCTATCAGCGCCGGGTCAACGGCTACGTCTTCGATATGGGGCCGACCGTGATTACCGTGCCTCACTTTATCGAGGAATTGTTTGCTCTCGAGCGTGACCGCGCCCACCTGTCTGAGCCGGACTTTCCCAACGAAAACAGCGCCGAGCCGCCTTCGCACGACCACACCGCCAAGTACGTCAAGCTGGTGCCGATTTCACCGTTTTACCGGATTTACTTCGACGACGGCACCTTCTTCGATTATGACGGCGATCCGGTACATACCCGTGAACAAATCGAAACGCTGGCTCCCGAAGATCTGAGCGGCTACGAGCAGTTCCAGCGCGACGCCAGAGCCATTTTTGAGCGCGGCTTTCTAGAACTCGGTTACACCCACTTCGGTGACATGCCCACCATGCTCAAAGTGGTGCCGGATCTGATGAAACTCGACGCTGTTCGCAGCCTGTTTTCATTCGTGCAGAAATACTTCAAGAACCCCAAGATGCAGCAGGTCTTTTCCTTCGAGACTTTGTTGATTGGCGGCAATCCACTGAGCGTGCCCGCCATCTACGCCATGATTCACTTTGTCGAAAAAACCTGGGGTATTCATTACGCGGTGGGCGGCACCGGCGCTCTGGTGCGCGGTATGGTGAAAAAGTTCGAGGAACTCGGCGGCACGTTGCGCTGTGAGGCGGGTGTCGGCGAAATCCTGACCGCCAAAGAAGGCCGGAAAACGGTGGCGCGTGGCGTGAGGTTGGAAGGCGGCGGCGAAGAACTCCACAGCGACATCGTGGTGAGCAACGGCGACTGGGCCAATACCTACCTCAAGCGGCTGGACAGCAAGGCCCGTAAGATCAACTCGGACACCCGCGTCAAGCTCGCGCCGCAGAGCATGAGCTTACTGGTGATCTATTTCGGCTTTCGCGATGACCCCGCCCGCCCGCTGAGTTTGCGCCATCACAACATCATTTTGGGGCCGCGCTACGAAGAACTGCTGCGCGAAATCTTCGGGCAAAAGGTGCTGGGCAAGGATTTCAGTCAGTACCTGCACGTGCCTACCCTCACCGATCCTGATCTCGCCCCGGCAGGCCACCACGCCGCCTATACGCTCGTTCCGGTGCCGAACAACGCCAGCGGAATCGATTGGGCGACGCAGGGCCCGCGCTTGGTGGACAAGGTTCTGGAAATGCTCGACGAGCGCGGCTACATTCCCAACCTGATGGGCCGCCTGACCCACCTCGACTACGTGACGCCGGACTACTTCGAGCAGACCCTCGACAGCTATCAAGGCAATGCCTTTGGCCTTGAGCCGCTGCTGGTTCAGTCGGCCTTCTTCCGGCCCCATAACCGCTCGGAAGACGTGACCCATTTGTATTTGGTCGGTGCCAGCGCCCAGCCCGGTGCGGGCACGCCCAGCGTGATGATGTCGGCCAAGATGACGGCCCGCTTGATTGCTGAGGATTTCGGTATCCATCCGTCCATCGCTGACTGAACCTTGGACGACTTGCTCGGGTCTAGGTCGTGAAACGCTTTTTAATCAAGTTGCTGCTGTCTGTTGTTGTTCTGTGGTGTTTTACCGGCTTGATCAAAAGTCAGATTACTCCTCAAGCTTCGCAAGAGATGCAAACGCTTGAAAGACTGACTCGGGACTTCTATCAACCCGGTAAGATAGAAGTCTATCAAACGAGCTGGAATGTGAATCACACCAAGCTGTGTGGCTCGCTCGATTACAAAGCGAAAGAGGCAGCACGGTTCAACCCCGAGTCGCAACAGGTCTTCAGAGACTCTTTCACTCCGTATGTTTCTCTTTCATGGAGGAGGGTGAGGGGTGGGATGAAGAATAAAGTCCTGCTCAACATTCACGACGCCGTGAATTTGAAGCGCAATCGCAGGGCCGTATTCTTCGTCACTGAAGACAAGAGAAATGTCTTCGCAACGGATATAAAAAGCTGGAGTTTTTGTTCCTTCCGATTGGTTAAGTCACTCACCTTACCGGAACCGGTCAAGGGAGGAGTACTCAAGTTCTCTTGGTAGAGGCCGCGCGTTCAGTAGCTTTTCGGTTGATCTGGACTGGGATGCACACCTCAACATTCAGGTTCACATGAAGGCTGAGATGACAACACACTGGAGACAAGTAGCGGCTGGGCGCGGCCCCAGCAAGCCCTTGACCAAAAAGAGTTGGGCTTTATCTCACCAGCCTCAAACGGTTTTATGTAAAAATAATAGAGTTGCGCCCAGCTCAAAAAACTGATGCAGGACATTTGAAGTACACCTTATTGAGCGCCGCACTGAACCCATTTGGAGAACCACACTATAGCGCACCTTGCCTCTGGAGGCTCAATGTTTAACCCACCTACCGTCGAAGACCTGCAAGAAACCCGCCGCGCCAACGAAAAATTGGTGCTGGCCGCGCTGGACAGCAAACCAGAGTGGGTCGAGACGGAACTCGCCAAAACCACCAGCTTGGCACTCTCGCACCTGCGTGCGGCGCTGGCCAGCTTGCTCGATCAAGGCCGGGTGCGCCGTTTGCCCGGTACCGGCACCCGCGCCGTGTACGGTCTGGCCGATCCGGGTCTCGCCGACGTGCCCGCCACCCCGCTGACGGCGGACGCCAAGAAAATCCGTGACTACCTCGAAGGCCGCGCCGACAGCGCCCTGCACATGGCCGATCAGCTCCGCATGACCCGCGAAGACATTATGGTGGCCCTGAGTTTGCTCAACGCCCACAAGCAGATCACCTGCACCTTTGTCGGCAGTCTGGTGGTCTTCCGTCTGCGCGAGGCCCAGGCCTTGATCGACCAAAAAGACAACAAGAAAAAGCAAGTGGCTTAAAGCCTCCTGCGCTTTTCTGAGCGGCTCTCCCTATCTGGGCGGGCCGCTTTTTTTGGCTGAGGAGCAATGCCGCGACACCTCCTTTTCGCATGAGCGGCCTTTCGTCACATCCGCGCCCATCCAGACCCGGCAAATGCGGCAGACTGAGCGGCAATGCGTTTAACCATCCTCGGCTCAACTGGTTCTATCGGCACGCAAACGCTGGACGTGGCCCGTGAACGTGGCGACACGCTGGCGGCGCTGGCAGCGGGCAAAAACCTCGACCTTCTCGAAGCCCAAGTCCGCGAATTCAGGCCGGAGCTGGTCAGCGTGGACGAAGCGGTGCTCAGCGAAGCCAGACAGCGCTTCGGCTCGCTCGTCCGCGTGATCGCCGACGAAAGCGAAGTGGCCGTTCAAACGGCGGAGGTCTGCGTCAATGCCATGAGCGGCCTCAAAGGACTCGCGCCTACCCGCGCCGCGCTGGAAGCGGGCAGGGCGGTGGCGCTGGCGACCAAAGAAGCCATGGTGATTAGTCACCACCTGATCTGGGAAGCGGCCGAGCGCGGCGGTGGGCGGATCGTGCCGGTGGACTCCGAGCACACCGGCATTTATCAAGCGCTGGCGGGCGAAAACATGGATGACGTGGCCGAGCTGATTCTCACGGCGTCGGGCGGCCCGTTTCGGCAAGGCCCCGCCGACCTGAGCCACATCACTCCGGCCCAGGCGCTCAAGCACCCGTCGTGGAGCATGGGCCGCAAAATCACCATTGATTCGGCCACTCTCTTTAACAAGGGGCTCGAAGTCATGGAAGCCGCCAGCTTGTACGGCGTGCCGGTGGAAAAGGTGGGCGTGCTGGTGCATCCGCAGAGCATCGTTCACGCCCTGGTGCGCTTTTGCGACGGCAGTCTCAAAGCCCAGCTCGGCCCCACCGACATGCGACTCTCTATTGCTTACGCCATCGACGCTGCGCCCAGCGGAATGCGTGGCCCCGGTGATGTGCGTGGGACGCGGCGTAGGGGAGAGGTCGCGGGTCATCTCGGCTTTCATTTGACGGGTCAGCTCGAATTTACCGACCCCGACTTGGAGCGTTTTCCCTGTCTGGCACTGGCTTACCGGGCGGGCGCGGCGGGCGGCTTACTTCCCACTGCTCTCAACGCCGCCGATGAAGTGGCGGTGGAGGCCTTTTTGAATGGGCAGCTCAGTTTCTTGGGGATCGCCCGCGTCCTCGAAACTGTGCTGGACGAAACCCCCAATGGAACACTGACTTGGGACGCCCTCGCCGAAACCGATGCTTGGGCGCGGCGGCGAACGGGCGAACTGATTCACTCCGGAACACTGAACAACCGAACATTGAACCCAGAGGTCAACCTATGAATTTCTTGCAAGGCATCGCCTCGGCCCTCACGCCCGCTGGACTGATCTGGACACTGCTCATTATTACTGTTGCCACCTTTTTGCATGAGCTGGCACACTACGCCCTCGCCCGCTGGCAGGGCGTCAAGGTCAATTCGTTTTCTATCGGCATGGGGCCAGTGCTGATCAAGCAGATGTGGCGCGGCACTGAGTGGCGGCTGAGCTTGCTGCCCATCGGCGGCTATGTGGAAATTGACGGCATGGCCCCCGACCTAGAGGACGGCACGGCCCGTGCGCCGACGCGGGGATTTGCGGCGCTCAGTCCGCTCGGTAAAATTGCAGTGTTGCTGGCCGGGCCGGTCATGAATTTGCTGGTGGCGTTTTTGATCATCACCGCCACCCTCAGCGCCAACGGCCTGACCACCCCGATCGAGAATCAAATCACCATTTCGCAGGTTCTGCCCGACTCGAAGGCCGAGGAGCTGGGCCTCAAAGCGGGCGACACCATCACTGCTATTGACGGCTCAGCCTTGCCGCAAAGCTACCGTGAGGCCGGTCAAGACAAACCCGGCTGGCAGCGCCTCGCCTCGGTGCTGGGCGTCAGCGGAGCGCATCGCCTCACCGTCGAGCGCAGTGGGCAGACTTTGCAGGTGCCGTTTGACTGGACGGCCAAAGTCGGCGGCGTGCAGCAAAAGCTGGGCGTGGCGTATGGGCCGGGCCAAAAGGTCACGCCGCTGAGTTTGCCGGGGGCCGCCGTACAGTCCGGCAAAGTGCTGGTGGGTGCTGTGCCGCAGGTGCTCAACGCCTTTAAGAACTTGTTCGTCCGTTTCTTTACTCTCAACCTCAAAACTGATGAAGGAGTGGTCGGGCCGGTTGGCACCGTGCAGGTGGTGTCGCAGGCGGCCAGTCTCGGCGGGTGGACGCTGCTGGGCATCGCGGCGGCGATCAACCTCAGTCTCGGCTTTTTCAACTTGCTGCCGATTCCTGGCTTGGACGGCGGTCGCATTTTGCTGGTCTTGGTCGGCGTGCTGCGGGGCCGTCCCCTGACGTTCGCGCAGGAGCAGGCGGTCACAGTGGCAGGCTTCGGGCTGGTCATGTTGCTAACGGTGTTTGTGCTGGTGCGCGATTTGGTGCGCTTTTTTTGAGCAGTTGATTCTCGGCTGACAGCTAAACTCACCAAAAATCCGCGTGCTGGGAGAAACATTCCTCGCACGCGGATTTTCGTAAGTGGCCCTGAAAAGATCTTGAGCTTCTTTTGGTGGAGCTCAGTAGCTCATATTGGGGTAAGTGGTGAACGATTTTGGATTGTCTCCCCACTTGTTGCTGCCTGGTTGGCTATCTTGCAAAGTGAAGACGAACAAAACGATTCCGCCCACTAGAGGAATGAGGCCGATGAACAACCACCATGCGCTGTAGCCTGCATCGTGGAGACGGCGAAAACCTAATGCTAAGACGGGGATATATAGTGCTATGCCGTAGATAGCTGTCAGAACCGTATACCCTTGACCATCATTCGTATAAGTTCCCAGGGAAAGGTTGATAGCAACGTCCAAACCGACAAACAAAAACGCGAACAGAGTGTAGAAGAGCTGAAACATCCAGTACTCTCTGCGTCTTGCCCGTCCGGTGAATGTCGCGTACTTCTTGAATACACCCAAAAATTCGTTCATCAGCTCTCCTTCTGCCCTGCTACTACGGCACGTGAGAGCTTTCCACGAATATTCTCACCTCAATCTTACTTAGGACGTGCTTTCAATAAAAAAGGCCGTCCCCGAAGAGACGGCCTTCACGATTTGGTGCTGGCTTAAGCTTTGCCGACGCTGCCCAGCACCCGCATTTTGTGCTCGATGACTTGGCTCATCACTTCGCGGGCGGGGCCAAAGATTTTGCGGGGATCGAATTCTTTGGGGTTGGCGTGCAGCACTTCTCTAATGCCCACCGTGCTGGCGAGGCGCAAATCGGTGTCCACATTCACCTTGGCGATGCCGTGCTGGCAGGCTTGGCGCAAATCGTCGTCGTCGATGCCCGCCGCTTCGCCGATGTCGCCGCCCGCTGCCCGGAAACGCGCAATGATGTCGGCTGGCACGCCACTGGAGCCGTGCGCCACCAAAGGAATGCTGGTCATCTCACCGATTTTGGCGATGCGGGCCTGATCGATGTAGGGGCGGCCTTTGCCTTTGAAAGCCCCGTGCGAAGTGCCGATGGCAATGGCAAGGTAATCGGTGCCCGTCTGCTCGATGAACTGCACCGCTTCTTCGGGGTCGGTCAGGAAGGCGTCTTTTTCGTCCACAATGATGTTTTCTTCGATGCCGCCGAGCCTGCCGAGTTCGGATTCCACCGAGATGCCCATGGCGTGTGCGGCTTCCACGACGCGGCGGGTTTCGGCCATGTTGTCTTCAAAGTTGTGGTGCGAGGCGTCGATCATCACCGAGGTAAAGCCCATCCGAATGGCGTTGAGGGCGCTGGCGTAGCTGCTGCCATGATCGAGGTGCAGGGCCACCGGCACGCTGGCGCGGTTGGCGAGGTCTTTGACGATGTTGGCCAAATCTTGCCCGCCGTACTTGATAGCCCCTTCGCTCATCTGCACGATCACAGGCGAGCGCAGCTTCTCGGCGGTGTGAATAATCGCTTGGGTGATTTCCATGTTGTTGGTGTTGAAAGCGCCGACGCCGTATTTGCCAGCGCGGGCGGGCACCAAAATAGCTGAACCGGTAACGAGCATGTGTGTTTCCTCCTGAAAGAAAGCGGGGGGTGAGCCAAAGGTTGCGCCCAACACCATAGCAAGTGCGGCGCTTGAGGTTGGCAAATGATATAGGCGGCTCCAATCCGCTAGACAGTCCGAGATAACCGGAAGCAGGCAAGGACGGCGGTTTGGCCTTCTCAGGCGACGGGGGAGTACCATGCAGCATGACGACTCTTGATACTCCAGCCAGCGATCAAGCGCAGCAGCAAACCCAGCAACAAGTCAAGGCCGCCCTCTGGAACGACGCTTTTTGGAAGTCGCGTTTGAGTGACCGCGCCCAGAGCATGACCGCCAGCGCCATCCGCGAAATTCTGAAAATCACCCAAGAACCCAGCGTGATTTCGTTCGCGGGCGGCCTCCCCGCACCGGAGCTGTTTCCGATGGAAGCCATCAAGCGGGCCTTTGACACGGTCATGGAAAAGTACGGCCCCGCTTCGATGCAGTATTCCACCACCGAAGGCCACCTGCCGCTGCGCGAGTGGATTGCCGGTCAGCAGGGTGTTCCTGCTGACCGAGTGCAGATCATGACCGGCAGCCAGCAGGGTCTGGATTTGCTCGGCAAAGTGCTGATCTCCGAGGGCGACGTGGTGCTGGTCGAGAGCCCGACCTATCTGGGGGCCTTGCAGAGCTTTCAGCCGTATCTGCCGCGCTACGTGGAAATGCCCACCGACGAGCACGGCATCGATATAGACGCGCTTGAGGCCCTGCTCAAAACCACCAAGGCCAAGCTGCTTTACGCCGTGCCGAATTTCCAGAATCCGACGGGCCGCAGCCTCAGCTTGGAGCGCCGCGAACGCCTCGTCGAACTGACCAATCAGCACGGCGTCATCGTGATTGAAGATGATCCTTACGGCAAACTGCGCTTTACCGGCGTAGAGCTGCCGAGTTTGTACCACATTGCGCTGCGCAACGCTGGCGGCGATCACGATAAAGTCAATGTCATTTATTCGTCTAGCTTTTCCAAGACGTTGGTGCCGGGTCTGCGCGACGCTTGGGTGCAGGCGGCCATGCCGATCATTCAAAAGCTGATTCAAGCCAAACAGGGCGCTGATCTTCATACGCCGACCCTCAATCAAATGATCGTGGCCGAGTTGGTTGAAGACACCTTGCCCAAGCAAATTGAAATCGTCAAAAAAGCGTATGGCGAACGGGCCAAGTATATGCTTTCGCAAATTGACCAGCATTTTCCGGAGGGCGCACACTACACCGTGCCGGAAGGCGGAATGTTTTTGTGGATAACATTGCCTGAAAGCGTAAACACGGTCACTTTACTGAGTGAGGCCGTCAAACGCAAAGTCGCCTACGTGCCGGGCAGTCCCTTCTTTGCCCTCGGCGGCGGCGAAAACACCTTGCGCCTGAGCTATTCCAGCGCCAACCCTGAGCAGATCGAGCGCGGCATGAAAGCGTTGGGCGAGACTTTCGCAGAAGCGCTATCGAAGGAGAAGGAAGTGACGCGCAGTCGGCGGTGAGGGGTTAAAAAGCTCTCTGGCCAAAACCCGCAACAACCCAAGAGCTCGGCCCACTTTGAACAGAGAAGTGGGCCGAGTTTGTTGCTGTTTGGTCTTCCTACTGACTTCTGACTGCTCTCCTTCCTGTATCCTGCGGTCACTGTGAGCGACACGGCCAGCCAGTCAAATGCGGATCAGCCCGCTTCTCCTCTTCCCGGAGGAGGCGACTTCAAGGCCCGGATGCGGCTGCTGGCCCGTCATTACGCTGCCGGGCTGCCCGCGCTGGATACCCACAGCCTCATGGACGGCGCACTCCTGCAAGCGGCGGGGGTGCGGCTGGAGTTCATGCCGATGGGCGAGCGCGACGGGGCTTACGACCCCGAAAACAAAGTTGTGCTCATCAACTCGCTCTCGCGCCCAGAGCGGCAACGCTTCACGCTGGCCCACGAGATCAGCCACGCGCTGCTGCTGAGTGACGATGACCTGCTCAGCGACCTACACGACCAATATGACGGCGAGCGGCTGGAAATGATGATCGAGACGCTGTGCAACGTGGGCGCGGCGGGCATTTTGATTTCGGACACGCTGATGAACGATGTCCTGACGCGCTTTGGCCCCAGCGGGCGGGCGCTTCACGAGTTGGTCAGGCGGGCCGATGTCAGCGGCAGCGCGGCGCTCTACGCCTTACTGGAAGCGGCCAGTGGGCAAATTCTTTTGGTGGTGTGCGCCGTTACGGGGCGCGGCGAGGCCAAGCAGCTTACGGTCAGGGCCAGCGGCGCAACCGAAAGCGTCAAATACCCGCTGAGGCCCGGCACGCCGATTCCCGACGAGCATCCCATTCAAATTGCCCTGGAAACGGGCCTAGAGATCAGCGCCAAAAGCTACGTGCCGTTTCGTTCGGGGCGCAAGATGCCCGCTTGGGTGGACGTGTATCCAGACGGCAACGGGCGGCGGGTGTTCGCCAGCTTCAACCTTGATCCGGCGCGTTTCGGCAGCGAGTGATCCAGCGGCAGTTAGATGGCGACAGCTGGACGGCGCGGCGCGGCCCACAAACCCCCGCTGAGCACAGCCTGACCAGCCAAGACCCCGACGGTGAAGACCACGCCCGCGTCATCCACAGTTACGCTTTTCGCCGCCTGCAAGGCAAAACGCAGGTGCTGGGCATTTTTGGCGCGGAGAGCGGCGACTTTTACCGCACCCGCCTGACCCACAGCTTAGAAGTGGCTGAATTGGGCAGTGCGATGCTGGGTCAGTTGCAGCGCCGCGCCGCCGTGCAGGGTGCCGACTGGGCCGCTGTATTGCCCAGCCGCACCTTGCTGGCCAATATCTGCCTCGCCCACGACCTCGGTCACCCGCCCTTCGGTCACGCGGGGGAGCGCACCTTGGACGCGGCCATGCGCGGGCTGGGCGTCCCTGATCTGGGCGGTTTTGAAGCCAACGGACAAACGCTGCGTCTGCTGAGTCACCTCGAAATTGGGCCGGAACAAGGCGACTACGGCCTCAACCTGACCCGCCGGGCGCTGCTGGGGGTGCTGAAATATCCAGTGGCTTATTCGGCAGCCGTCCACTCCGGCGCTCGCCCGCCCAAGTGCTACCTCGACACCGAACAAAAGGTGGTCGACTGGATTTTGGCTCCGCTGAGCGAGTCGGGCCGCGCCGCTTTCACCGCGCTGGGTGGGCGCGAGCGCAGCTTCGATTGCCGCTTGATGGAACTGGCCGACGACGCAGCCTACGGCGTCTACGACTTGGAAGACGGCGTGAACCTTCACTTGCTGGAGCGCGGCGCTTGGGACGCTCTGGCCGCCCAGATGCCTGAACTCAGCCAAGTGTCGCAGCTCCCCAGTTGGGCCGATCTGGTTTTCAGCGCTGACGAGGCCGAGCGCAAACGCGGCGTCGCGGCCCTTTCGCGGGCGCTCGTGACCGGCATAGACATTAGGTGGCAGGGCCGCTTTGACGAGCCGCTGCTGGATTTGTGGGCTGCCTTCACGCCCGCAGCTACCGCCTTGCAGCGCTTCCTGACCCGCTTGGTGTGGGAACAGGTCATCGACACCCCGCAGGTGCGCGGGCCGGAAGCTGGGGCGTGCCAGCAGCTTCTGGCACTGTTTGAAGCGGCCCAAGCCGAGCCGCTGCGCTGGTTGGGAGCCGAGTCGCGCCGGCGGTTGGCCGGAGCTGAAGGCGCGGCGGAGCGGGCGAGGGTGGTCTGCGATTACGTGGCGGGCATGACCGATCTTTTCGCGCTGCGGCAAGCTGGGCGGCTGGGCTGAGAAGGCGGTGAGGGGCAAGTTTTCCCATATCTCACCCCCAATGAATCCGTCATCAGTTCTATCTGACCGCTTCCTCACCGCCAGCCCTTAAGATGCTTGCTATGCTCCGCTTTGCCTTTGCTCTGTTGCCTTTTCTGGCACTCCCTGCCTTAGCCGATCCCTGCGACAGCGGCATCAAGCCGATGCAGCCCAACTGGGTCTGGACTTACCGCGACACCGACAAAGACGGCGTGGAATTTTATGAAATGCGCCGCGTCCTGACGGCCAGTGGCTACACCGACACCTACACCACCTCCGGTAAGCCGCCCGCGCCGCAAAGTTTCAAGTGTGACAACGGCGCACAGATCAATATCACCGCGCCCAGTATCGGCGGAGCTGAAATCACCAAACTGGTGGTCACGGGAGTCAGTTTTCCTGCGCCTGCCAATTGGAAAACCGGCTACGCTTGGCAGTACGTGATGAACTTACAGGGCCGTAAATCCGGATTTAATGCCAAGGCCGCCATTACCTTTGATTACCGCATCGTGGGCCGCGAAAAAATCAGCGTGGCCGCCGGAACCTTTGACGCGTGGAAAGTGGAGATGAACGGCAACGTGGACGCTCGCGTGGCCGTGCTGCCGATTCGCCAGAAGTTTTCCGAAACGCAGTGGATCGCTGAGGGCGTCGGTATTGTCAAGATCGTGCGGGCCAACAGCAGCTCGGAACTCGCCTCACTTAAAAAGCAGTGACCCAGAGACCAAGCTGAGCAGCACTGAATGAAGAACCGGGGCAGGCCTGCTCCAGGTGTTAGCTTAAGCGCATGACACAACCCGACGCTGCTCCTGAAATGCCCAAACTCAAACCCGGCGACGCCTTTCCCGCTTTCAGCTTGCCCGACGCCCATAACCAACTGCACAGCCTCAGCGACTCGGCGGGTCAGTATCTGGTGCTGTACGTCTACCCCAAAGACAACACCCCCGGCTGCACCAAAGAAGCCTGCGATTTCCGCGACAACATGGCCCTTAAGCAGCACGGCGCACAGGTGCTGGGCCTCAGTATGGACGACGCCGAGAGCCACGCCTCTTTTGCCGCCGAACACAGCTTGCCGTTTGCGCTGCTGTCCGATCCCAGCGCCGAGTTTCTCAAATCGGTCGGCGCTTACGGCACCAAAAACATGTACGGCAAAGTTTCGCAGGGCGTCAAGCGCACCACCTTTTTGATCGGCCCAGACGGAAGACTCGTTAAGGCCTGGTACGCCGTCAGCGTGGACGGTCACTCGGACGCGGTCGTCAAGGCCATCGAAGCCGACCAAGCGCGGGCCTGAGATGTCACCCGACTTGGAAGTTCTCAAAAAAGAAGCTGCCATCCGCGCTGTTTCGCTGATTGAAAGCGGAATGCATCTGGGCCTTGGTACTGGCAGCACCGCCAAGTACGCCATAGAAGAACTGGGCCGCAAAGTGGCGGCGGGCGAGCTG
This sequence comes from Deinococcus detaillensis, assembly GCF_007280555.1. Taxonomy (NCBI): domain Bacteria; kingdom Thermotogati; phylum Deinococcota; class Deinococci; order Deinococcales; family Deinococcaceae; genus Deinococcus; species Deinococcus detaillensis. Next base: position 15,792 of record NZ_VKDB01000006.1, read on the forward strand.
TCGAATCTGACCTGCGTGGCGACCAGTCAGGCCAGTGACACGCTGGCCCGCTCGCTGGGGCTGGACGTTGGGCCGCTGACGCCGCAAGCGTTTGACATTGCCATAGACGGAGCCGACGAAATCGCGCCCAGCTTAGATTTGATCAAGGGCCTCGGCGGAGCGCTGGTGCGTGAAAAGCTGGTGGAAGTCCAAGCCAAGCGCCTGATTATCATTGCCGATCACACCAAACTGGTGCAGGCTTTGGGCCAAAAAGCGCCGCTGCCGATTGAAGTGTTGCCGTTTGGCGTAGACAGCACGCTGGAGCGCCTTAAAGGGTTGGGCGCGGTGGGCGAGTTGCGCCGTCAATCGGGTGAGCTGTACATCACCGACAATGGCAATTTGATTTTCGACGCCCGCTTTGCTGGGCAAGACTTGGCGGGGTTGGAACGCACTCTCAAAGGCACTTTAGGCGTGGTGGAAACTGGACTTTTCCTCAATATGGCTGAGCGTGCGTTCGTGGCCGCGCCGGAGGGCGTGCGTGAGGTGGTGCGTTAAGTAAGTCTCAATCTTATTCACTCCCGTTTGGTAAACGCTTCACAATGGGTCATGGACGTTCAAACCCAGATTGACCAAACACCCTTTCCGGACGGCACTCAAGTCAGCAGCTACGAGGAAATGGAAGGCCGCGTGTTCCGAATTCGCCAGCGCTTAGGCGAAGTGCGCCGAGGTTTGGAGATTTTGTTGACCGACGAAGCTGCCCAACGGTACGGCGAAGAACCGATGGTTGCCACCGTGTTGCAGCAGCTTCAAAAGCATGCCGAAACAGGCCTCCCGGTGTTGGAAGCGGGCAAGGAATACGAGCGTTTGGTGTTTGTGGGCGACTGAAGAAAGGGGTGAAATGAGCATCGGGGGTTGCTCCTCTCACGCTCAAGCTCTCCCATAATACTCAATAAACTTGACACAACTGCACTCAAGTCCGATAATAAGGGGACTTGAGGAGGTTGCCCTTGAACCCCGAACACTTCACAGAATCATCGGTACAGGCTGTCGCTGAAGCGCAAAAGCAAGCTCAGGCGGCGGGCCACCAGACCATGACGACTTGGCATGTGCTCTCAGCGCTACTGGACAACGATGTGGCTTCCCGGCTCCTGACCCAAGCGGGGGGGGACATAACTGCCGTGCGCCGAGACTTGGAACGCGAACTGGGTAAGTTGCCCCGCGTGCAAGGCGGCGAGGGACAGACGTACCTCGATCCTGCTCTGGCCCGCGCTTTTACCAAAGCCCACGACATTGCCAAAAGCATGGGCGACAGCTTCGTGGCTCCCGACGCGCTGTTCATGGCGCTCAGGGGCGAGATCAAAAATCAGGTTCTTCCCAGCGCCGCCCAACTGACAGCGGCGGCGACGGCGGGCCGCAAAGGAAAAACTGTGACCAATAAGACCAGCGATCAGCAATTTGAAGCGCTCGAAAAATACGGCACCGATTTGACCCAGCGGGCCAGGGACGGCAAATTCGACCCGGTGATTGGCCGCGACGAGGAAATTCGCCGCGCCATGCAGATTCTGCTGCGCCGCACCAAAAACAATCCTGTACTGATCGGTGAACCGGGCGTCGGCAAAACCGCCATTGCTGAGGGTTTGGCCATGCGAATCGTTAAAGGCGACGTGCCGGAAGGGCTGAAAAACAAAAAGATCATCGGTCTCGATATGGGCAGTCTGCTGGCGGGCGCAAAGTTCAGGGGCGAATTTGAAGAGCGTTTGCGCGGCGTGATTGACGAAGTGGTGGCCTCGGCAGGCGAGATTATTTTGTTCGTCGATGAGCTGCACACTATCGTGGGCGCGGGCAAGACCGAGGGCAGCCCCGACGCGGGCAATATGCTCAAGCCCGCACTCGCACGCGGTGAACTGCACCTGATCGGCGCGACGACGCTGGACGAGTACCGTGAAATTGAAAAAGACCCCGCCTTGGAGCGCCGTTTCCAGCCGGTGTTTGTCAATGAACCGAGTGTAGAAGACACCATTTCGATTTTGCGCGGCATTAAAGAGCGGTATCAAGTTCACCACAACGTAGAAATTACTGATCCTGCTCTGGTGGCGGCGGCGCAGCTGTCTCACCGTTATATTGCGGATCGTCAGTTGCCCGATAAAGCCATTGACCTTATAGACGAGTCGGCGGCCCGCTTAAGAATGGCGCTTGAATCAAGTCCAGAGCGGATCGACCAATTAGACCGCCGCAAACTGCAACTAGAAATTGAGCGTGAAGCCCTCAAGCGCGAGAAAGATCAGGATTCACAAAACCGCCTCCTCGATATTGAAGCGCAGCTGGGAACCATCACCGACGAGCTGACTGAAGTGCGGGGCCGCTGGGAAGCTGAGCGCGGCGAAATTGCCCAGCTCCGTGAAAAGCGTGAATCGCTGGACGCTGTGCGAACTGACATTGAGCGGGCACGCCGCGACTACGACCTTCAAAAAGCCGCCGAGTTGGAATACGGTACGCTGCCGCAGCTCGAAAAAGACGTGCAGGAGCTGGAACGCAAGCTCAAAGGCGCGGAATTTGCCCACATGGAAGTTACTGAGGACGACATTGCCGCCGTGGTCAGCCGCTGGACAGGCATTCCGGTCAGCAAGCTGATGGAAGGTGAGCGCGAGAAACTGCTCAAGCTGGAAGAAGAACTTCACCAGCACGTCATCGGCCAAGACCGGGCCATCGTCAGCGTGTCGGACGCCATTCGCCGCTCGCGGGCAGGCCTCAGCGACCCCAACCGGCCCATTGGCAGCTTTATGTTCCTGGGGCCAACCGGCGTGGGCAAAACCGAGCTGGCCAAGGCATTGGCCGAGTATTTGTTCGACTCACCCGATTCGATGGTGCGGCTGGACATGTCCGAGTACATGGAGAAATTCAGCGTGCAGCGCCTGATCGGAGCGCCTCCCGGTTACGTGGGCTACGAGGAAGGCGGCCAGCTCACCGAAGCCGTGCGCCGCCGCCCATATGCCGTGCTGCTGTTTGACGAAATCGAAAAGGCCCACCCCGACGTGTTTAACGTGCTGCTGCAAGTGCTCGACGATGGCCGCCTGACCGATGGGCAAGGCCGCACGGTGGACTTTCGCAACACCCTGATTATCATGACCAGCAACACCGGCTCGCCGCTGATTCTGGAAATGCAGGCACGGGGCGACGACGCCGAAGACATCCGCGACGCCGTGATGGGCGCACTCCAGCAAAATTTCCGCCCGGAGTTTCTCAACCGCGTGGACGATATCATCGTGTTCGACGCGCTGACGCCCACCGATCTGCGCCGCATCGTGGAAATTCAGTTGGGTGGCCTGCGCCGCCGCCTCGCTGAGCGCCGCGTGAGTCTTAATCTGACCTCCGCCGCCCTCGACAAGTTGGCCCATGACGGCTATGACCCGGCTTTCGGCGCTCGGCCCCTCAAACGGGTGATTGCCAGCCAGATTGAAACGCCGCTGGCCAAAGAAATTCTGGCCGGACAAGTGCCGGACAACAGCAGCCTGAATATCGATTATGACGGCGAGCGCTTTGGGTTTAAGGTGGGGTCACTCAACTGAAGTTTTGAAATTCAATCAACAAACGCCGTCCCACATTCGGGACGGCGTTTGTTATGTTGCTCAGATACAGTTTTCGTTTTGGTGCCGATCCTCCGTAAAAGTGGCCCCCACCTAAGAGTAGGAGCCACTTTAAATCAACCTGAACGCTAAGCCGTTGCCATATCCTTTTCCACACCGAACATGCCCATATCCACGTCCAACGACTCGCCGCCCGCTTTGATGGTGGCCGAGAGCATTTTGGTTTCGGGGAAGAGTTTGTCGAAGTAGAATTTGGCCGTTTGCAGCTTGGCCTTGTAGAAGCCGTCCTTGTCTTTGCCCGCTTTTATGGCGTCCAGCGCCACTTTGGCCATCTTGACCCACAAGAAGGCGTAGGTTACGTGGCCCATGTAGCGCAGGTAATCCACGGCGGCGGCGTTGGCTTCGTCCGGGTTTTGCATGGCTTTCTGGCCGATTACCATCGTCAGGGTGGCGATTTGTCCGGCAGCTTTGCCGAGTTGGTCGGCGTAGCCTTGCAGTTCCTCGTCGTCTGCGACTTCATTGACCAGCGCTTCGACCTGCGAGGCCAGCCCCTGCAACTTCTTGCCGCCGTCCATCAGCACTTTGCGGCCCAGCAAATCCAGCGCCTGAATGCTGTTGGTGCCTTCGTAGATCATGCCGATGCGGGCGTCGCGGACAAACTGCTCCATGCCCCACTCGCGGATGTAGCCGTGTCCGCCGAAGACCTGTTGGCTTTGCACGGCGATGTTGAAGCCGTTGTCGGTCATAAAGGCTTTGGCAACGGGCGTCAGCAGCGCCACCAAGTCGGCGGCTTCTTTACGCTTGGCCTCGTCGGGGTGGTGGTGCTCGGTATCTAAGCTCAGGGCCAGCCACAGCGCCATGGCGCGGCCCGCTTCCGAGTAGGCCCGCCCGGTCAGCAGCATGCGGCGCACGTCGGGGTAGCTGATGATCGGGTCGGCTTTCTCGCTGGGCGTGACGCGGGGTTCGTGGCGCATCTGGAGGCGGTCTTTGGCGTAGGCCACCGCGTTCTGGTAAGCGATTTCGCCCAGACCCAGACCCTGCATCCCGGTGCCGAGGCGGGCGGCGTTCATCATGGTGAACATATTGTTCATACCCTTGTTGATTTCGCCCACCAAGTAACCCGTTGCGCCGTCGAAATTCAGGACAGCGGTGGCGTTGCCGTTGATGCCCATCTTGTGTTCCAGCGAACCACACACCACGCCGTTGCGCTCGCCAATCTTGCCGCTCGCGTCCACCAAAAACTTAGGCACCAGGAACAAAGAAATCCCCTTGGTGCCTTCGGGACTGCCTTCCAAACGGGCCAGCACCAGATGAATGATGTTGTCGGTGAAATCGTGCTCGCCCGCCGAGATAAAGATTTTGGTGCCGCTGATGGCGTAGCTGCCGTCACCGTTGCTCACGGCTTTGGTACGGATGATGCCCAAATCGGTTCCGGCGTGCGGCTCGGTCAGGCACATGGTTCCTGTCCACTCGCCGCTGACGATTTTGGGCAGGTACAGCGCCTGCAATTCGTCGCTGCCGTGCGCCACCAGAGCGCTGTATGCTCCGTGCGATAGGCCCGGGTACATGCTCCAGGCCGTGTTGGCCGAGATGTTCATTTCGGAAGTGGCGATATTGACCACGTGCGGCATGCCTTGACCGCCCCATTTGGGATCGGCGTCCAGGCCCGTCCAGCCCGCCTGACGAAACTTGGTGTAAGCGGCCTTGAAGCCGGTTGGCGTGGTCACGTTGCCCTGCGCGTCACGGACGCAGCCTTCCTGATCACCCACCGCGTTGAGCGGCAACAGTTCATTTTCGGCAAAGCGGGCGGCTTCTTCCATGACCTGATCCATCAAGTCGGCGTCGGCAGTCTCGTTGCCCGCGTAATACGGCATGGCGCTGAGGGCTTTGTCGGCCTTCAAAACTTCGTACATCACAAACTTCAAATCGCGGAGCGGCGCTTTATAGCTGGGCATAAGGGTATTCCTCCTGAGTGGGGTGAGGGCTAAATTGTGCTTACTTATACTCAGTCTAAAACCTTTTGGTGTGTATTGCTAGCGGGCATTCGTTAAGGTCACGGGCGACTGTCAGTCCCCTTTCACTTTCTGGCCTGCGCCTTCATTCTCCCGCTGCTTGTGCCGCCCAGCATGGAGGCCTTACGATACGTGTTATGTCCACCGCCCTGACTCCCGCCGAAGCGGGGGCACTGCTGCGCCGCCGCCGCGAGCAAAAGGAGCTGAGTCAGGAGCAGGTGGCAGCGGCGGTGGGCCTTCGCAGCGCCAATTATCTGAGTTACCTGGAAACCGGTAAGGTCAACCTCAGCCGCAGCAAATACTTCATGCCGCTGGCCCAACTGCTGTCGCTGAGTGCCGAGGATGTGGGAGCCATCGCGCCTGCGCTGCGCCTTACCGGACTGGGTTCGCCCACCATGCCGAGGGCGCTGCAAGACGCCGTTGCCGAGTACGGTGACAAATTTCCCGAGCTGCTCGATGCCGATTGGCAAGACACCTTGGCGGGAGCACGCTTCCGGGGCGGCGGGCCGGAAACACCAGAAGATTGGCTGGACTATTACCGCTTTATTCGCCGCTACACCAAGCCGAGGGCCGGAAGCTGATATGGACGAATACCTGTTTCAGCACTTCACCCAGTACGTCGAGCAAGTCCACGCGGGAGCCGAGTATCAGACTGACTTCCGCTTGCTGGCCGCCAATTTGGGCGTCCGGGTGCGGCCCAGCCAGCACAACTCGCTGGTGTGGGGCGAGCCGCCGCTGATTACCCTAAGTGCGGGCGAATACGGCGCACGGCAGGGCTTTAGCGCCATGCACGAAGTTGCCCACCTGCTGCTTAAGGAATGCGGCGCGGAGGCCGAGCTCCTGCACCATTTCGGCGGATTCGAGGAAGCTGCGCCGCACATTGAAGCGTGGTGCAACCACGCCGCCGGACTGCTGCTGCTGCCCGCACCGCTGCTGCAAGCCGCCGAGCGCCAATATGGCTTGAGCGCCCAGACGGTTCTGAGTTTGTATGAAGCTGGAGCGGGCCGGGTCAGTTTGGGAGCGGCCCTGCGGCGGCTGGTCTACGCCGACTCGCAGCGCCGTCTGGCCGCCTTTGTCAGCACCGCGTCTCGGCGGGTCAGTGACCTTGCCAAACTCAATATCGCCCTGCCGTTTTGGTTTGCCGACCCTCTGCCGCGCAGCATTCCCGCCGCCGCCGAGCAACAAAAAACCTTCGCCCTGAGCGGCAGCGAAGGTTCGGTGATGCGGGTGCCGAAAAGAAGCTTGAGTTCAGGCTTGTTGGTGGCGGAGCGCTGAGGTGCTGACTGTACCGGCTCAGCGCCGCGCGGTGGGCGTCACCAAGCTCTGAGCGCGGCCCTGAAAGTAAGCGCTGGCTCCGGTGTTGCTGTCGCGGTCGCGGCGCGAGAAACGCCAGACCAGCTTGCCCACCTGGGTGTTGACTTCCACCCTCGGATCAAGCTCGGTAAGGGCGCTGGTCAGCGTGTCGATGTCGGCCCGCCAATCTTCTTTGCTGACGGTGGTGCTGTGGTGCCCGTAATCTTCCAAAATTTTAATGAAATACCCGCCGTTGCGGTTTTCGGCTTTGTAGCGACCTTGGAGCGTGTTCATCCCTTGAGTTTACACTTAATCTCCGTCCTCAAACACAGGGCCGCTGTGCCGGGAGGCGCTTCTTCATAAAGTTTTCCTTATACTCCCAGCCCGCCGCGCGGCGTCACGTCCACCCGCACCCGCGCTTTGAAACTGCGGTTGAGCGCTTCCAAGAGCGCCGAAAGTCTCGCTTCGTCGCGCACCCGCAGCATCAGGTGATACGGATACAGCCCCCTGACCCGCGTGACCGGACTGGGCGCTGGGCCCAAGACTTCGGCGGAAGTCGCTCCGGCAGCAAACAAGGCCTGCGCCACTTCATCGGCTCCGGCGCTGGCGCGGCTTTGATCGCGGGCGGTGATCAGCACTTGGGCCAGCGTCGCGTGCGGCGGGTAGTGCAGCGCCCGGCGCAACTCGTACTCGCTGCTGGGAAAACTCAGAGCATCGAGCCCGTCCACCACGCTCCTAAGCGCTGGATGCTCGGCCTGAAAGGTCTGAACCAGCAGCAGCGGAGCGCGTTCGGGGTGCCAACTGATGAGTTGCCTGAGCAGCCGGTGGTAGCGTTCCGAGGCGCGGAAGTCCGATAAATTCAGCCACGTATCGGCCAGCGTGATGCCGATCAGGGCCAAGTTGGGCAGCGCTTCTTGCGACAGCAGCGCTTGGGTGCCCACCACCACGCCGCTCTCACCGTTCATCAGGGGCGTCAGGTTGTCTTGGTGGTCTTTGTCGAAGCGGTAGACCGGGCAGCCCGGCAGCAAGGTTCCCGCTTCGGCGGCAATCCACTCGGTGCCGGGGCCTTTGGCGCTCCACATCATCTCGCCGCATACGTCGCAGCGCTCAGGTATGCCCTGCGCGTAGCCGCATTGGTGGCAGGTCAGTTGGCGGGTGTGTTGGTGCAGCCGCAGAGGAATATCGCAGTTGCGGCACTGCGGGGTGTGTTCGCAGGCTGGGCAGCGAATCAGCGCCGAATAGCCGCGCCTCGGAGCCAGCAGCACCGCTTGCCGTCCGCGCTCGGCGACTTGGCGCAGCACTTTGGCGAGGTCGTGTGAAATCGGGTAGCCCGCGCCGCTACTGCGCAGCTGCACTCCACTGAGCGGCCCCATCTCGGGTTGGGCGGCGGGGTTGGCGTAGTCCACGATATGCAGGCGACTGCGCGGCGCGTCCAGCACCACTCCCGCGTGCGGCACACTTTCCACTGCGGGAACCGTACCGACATAAGCCAGCGGTGTTTGCAGGGCGCGGGCCATTCTGGCGGCCAAGTCCGGCACGAACACCCCCGAACCCGACAGCAATTTATAAGCGTCGCTGCCTTCTTCCAGCACCACCACCAGGGCCAGATCGGCGATGGGAGCGGGCAGCGCCAGCGCCGAACCGATGACCAGCCTCGCCGCGCCCGACTGAATCAGTTGCCAGGTGTGTTCGCGCTGCACTTCGCTGAGAACACCCGAAAAGAGCGCGGCCTGTGTGCCGGTTTCCTCAGCCAAACCGCTGAGCGCTTCCCAAGCGCGGCGCAGCGTGGCGGCTTCGGGAGCCAGCACCAGCACGCCGCGTCCGAGCTCCAAGCGGCGGCGAATGCGGGCGGCGAGGCGCACGAAGCGCTCGCGGTCACGCCCGCCGTGCAAGCGCCACACCAGCTCCTCGGGCAAATCATCGGGCACAGGGCGCGGCGCGGCGGCAGGCAGCGGCAGAGCGGGCGGCGGTGCGGGAACTTCCACGCTGTCGGCCCAGCGGCGGGCCAGCACACCGGCAATCTGACTGCCGGACATGCCAGCGGCCTGCGCCCAAGCGCTCTGGGTTTCAAATTGCCCGGCTGCCCTCAGCACCTCCCAAGCGTGGGGCGGCTGAGCGTCAAGTTGTACCGGCTCGGCCCAGCCGCGCTGCAACACCGCCATCACCACGCTGCTGCCCACGCCCGCTCGCCGCCCCCACTCGCTCAGGCCGCTGACTGGGCCATGTTCGCGCAGCCATTCCCAGGCTTTTTGTTGCCGGGCTGTCAGCGCAATTGGACTAGAAGCCAGGGCTTGCCAAGCGGTCTGAACGCGCTGCTCGGCGGGAACCTGCGCCCAAGGCCGCGCCCTGTAGACGCCAGTCATACGTGGCAGCAGGGTGAAGTCTTCTTCCAATAGACCCTGTTCGCGCACGGCATCAAGCAGGGTTGCAGGAAAAGTACTGGCGTCTGTCCAATCGGGTGTGGGCGTGTGTAGCCCAAAAACGCTCAAATCGGCGTCCTGCACAGCACGGACGCGGTGGCGGTAGCGCGGCGTGAGTCCGACGCCCAGCAAGTCCGAGAGCAGCAAGCCGGTGGGCACCCGTGAAAGGGCGCTGAGGCTGGCTACGCCTTCCAGAAAGCCCTTTCCGACCCACGCCGCTTCGTCTAACACGCCCGCCACTTCGCGCAGCTTGTGTCCGCTGCCTGCGCCGCCGCCCACCACCACGCCCAGCGCCAAGTCACCGCGCCAGGGCACCAGCACCCTCCGGCCCAGCGGCAGCGCCTGTGGGCCGTGCAACGCGGCAAAATCGTAAGCTGGCAGCGGCAACGGCAGCGCCACCGACCAGACAGCGGCGGTGGGCGAAGTGGCAACGGGAGAAGCAAGCAAAGCGGCAGACATGCGAGCGGCAGTATCCCGCCTCGGGGGTGTGCAGGTCTGTGGGCTAAGGCGGGGGGTACTGAAAATTTATAAAAAGTTGGACTCTATGTTAAACAGTCCGTTTAATCGAGACCTTGGAGAACTGCATATTCAGACGTCAAAAATTTCGTAAAACGGAGCGCCTTTTGTGATGAGTGACCTCACCGCATCCGCTGTACGCCGTCGAGTGCCAATTGATAATTTGGAGCGAGCCGAGCAGCGCGGCTGTAAGAGTCCAGCGCCTTAATTTTATCGGGGGCGGCGTCTTGTCCAGAGCGCTCGTAAGAAAGACCTAAGTAATACAAGTATTCGGGCGTGGTGCTGGCCAGCGCCACTGACTTGGTGAGATTGTTGCGGGCTTCTTTTAAATTGCCCTGATCGAGTTCTAAGCGGCCCATATAATAATAAAACTCTGGGTAACGCAGTGGATCGAGCTTGATCGAGGCCATAAGCTGGGCACGGGCGGTTTTGGCGTCTTTGGCCAAATACGACACCACCCCGTATTGGCCCACCGCATACGGATTTTGAGGCGCGACACGGGCCGCCTGCGCCGCTTCAGATTTGGCGGCGTTGATATTACCGCTCAGGGCCAACAGCTTGGCATAATAAGCTCGGTTAAAGGGATCGCCGGGATCAGCAATGACCGCCAACTGTAAATAGTTAAGCGCCTGCGGAATATCGCCGGTGGCGTAATACATATCGCCGATATTGTACAAGATGATGCCGTTATCGGGATTAAGGGTGTTGGCCTTCTTGAACGTCTCAATGGCTTTATCACTTTGCTGCTGCAAACGGTAGATATAGCCGCGCTCATTATAAATCTTAGATAAATTGAGATCGAGTTTATCGCTTTCGCCGCCGCGTGTCGCTGCTTCGCCCGCGTCCAGCACCTTGAGGGCGGCGTCTAAGTTGCCCAAAATAGGATTGCGGTCGGAGGTGCCGACGTACTGAGCCTGATACGCCTGCGCCAGGGCCAAGTAACCGCTGACATTGCGCGGGTCTTGCGCCACTAGCTTTTTGAGGGTGTCGAGCGCCGGTCCGTAGAGCCGCAGCCGCGACTGGGTGCGTCCCAACCCCAAGAGCGCTCCACTGATAGAGGGGTCGGCCTCCGCCGCCGTGCGGAATGCCAGATAAGCGTCGCCGAAATTGCCTTGGTCGTAGTACAGCACGCCCAGCGCCACATAATTGGCGGCGGGTGGCCTCGGCTTGGCAGGTAAGCCGGCAGCCGGAGCGGGCGCGGCGGGGACGCTCGGGGCGGTGGTCGCCGGAGGCGTAGAGCTTGGAGCAGCCGGCGCGGCGGTTTGTGCGGCGCTCAGTGTTAGGCCCAGCGCCACGAGCAAGGCGGCAGCGCGGCGGCTTTGAGAGTGGCGGCGCTGGACTGAACTTTGGGGACTTAAACCATGAGCCAAACACGAATCCAAAACAACCTTCGGCCACGCCGAACGGGGTGCCAGATTCGGGGCCATCTTTGCGTTGCTGTTGGGCATCGCCGCTCAGTATAGGGAGTTTTAGAGGGGCGGGCGTGAAAAAGAAGTGATGCAGGCAAATCTGGAGGTGTGGGCAGCGCCTTTTTCCAACTCCAGACGCCGCCTCAAGGTTCAGGGGTCTGGACGCTTATGATGCGGTCATGACGACGCCGATTCCTATTTCACTTTCGCAAAAAGTGCAAAGTCTCAAGCCTTCTTCTACGGTGGCGGTCACGTCGCGGGCGCTCGAACTCCAGCGCTCCGGCGTGGACATTCTCTCGTTGTCGGTGGGCGAGCCGGATTTTGATACCCCGCCGCATGTGGTGGCGGCGGCCAAAGCGGCTTTGGATGCGGGCAAAACCCGTTACACCAACGTGGGCGGCATTCCTGAACTGCGTGAAGCGATTGCCACCAAACTCCAGCGCGAAAACGGCCTCAACTACGCTCCTGAAGCGGTGGCCGTCACCAGCGGCGGCAAGCAAGCGCTGTTCAACGCCTTCTTTGCTCTGCTTGACGCGGGGGATGAAGTGCTGATTCCCGCGCCGTACTGGGTCAGCTATCCCGAAATAGTGTCTTTTGCGGGCGGCGTGCCGGTGGCGGTGCCGACCACGCCCGAAAGCGGCTATCAGTTGGACGTGGAGGCGCTGCGGGCTGCCGTCACTTCCAAGACCAAGCTGATCGTCATCAACAGCCCCAGCAATCCGACCGGGGCGGTCTATCCGGAACAGACCTTACGGGCGGTGGCTGAGCTGGCCCGTGAAAAAGACCTGCTGATCATCACCGACGAGATGTACGAACACATCGTCTACGACGCCCAGCACGTCAGCATTGCCCGCTTTGCGCCGGAACGCACCCTGACCATCAACGGAGCCAGCAAAGCCTACGCCATGACCGGCTGGCGCATCGGCTACGCGGCGGGGCCGCTGCCGCTGATTCGGGCCATGAACGCCATTCAGAGCCAGAGCACCAGCAATGCCAACAGCATCGCCCAGTGGGCGGCGGTGGCGGCCATCAGTAACAGCTGCGAATTCATCGAGCGCAGCCGCGCCGCCTTTTGGGAGCGCCGTGACAGGATCGTGGCGGGCCTTAACGATCTGGGGTTGCCGACGCCCACTCCGCAGGGCGCGTTCTACGTGATGGCCGACACCACGTCCATTCACTCCGATGAACTGGAGGCTGCGAGGATCATCTTGGACGAAGCGCGGGTAGCCGTCGTACCCGGCACCGACTTTGCCGCGCCGGGCCGGGTGCGCCTGAGTTACGCCGTGAGCATGGAGACGATTGAGGAAGTGCTGCGCCGATTCGCAGCGCTGCTGGACAGCCGTTAAGCGGGCTTCATGAACGCTTGAAGCCCGAACTTCTTACCCAGTCTCAGCTTGTCAGCGGTATCATGACAACATGTCAAGAGCGTTTACCAAAGAAGACAGCGGGATTCGCTGGGAAGCGCCCGCCGAGGCCAAAGCCTACCGAGTGCTGTGGGACGGCAGCGGCGAAAACGACGTGCTGCGCGAGTCTGATGATTTGCTTGAGCTGCTGAAATGGGCCCAGGCGAGGGAGCAGGGGAGATACCTTGTGCAGAGTGCGGACGGCAAAGTGCTGGCGCAGGTGCTGGAAGCGGCCTAAACGCCGTGCTACAGCAACACCAATTACAGCAACACCAAATCGTCTCTGTGCACCACTTCTGGCCCCTGATTAAAGCCCAGTGCGGCCTCGATGGCGCTGCTGCGCAGGCCCACGATGCGGCGCAAATCCGCTGAGCGGTAGCGGGTCAGGCCGCGTGCCATCTCCTCGCCGCTGGGCGCAAACAGACGCACGGTATGGCCGCGCTCGAATTCGCCTTCTACGCCGCGCACGCCCACGGCCAGCAAACTGCTGCCGCGCTGGCGCAGCGCTGAGGCCGCTCCCTCGTCGAGTATGACTCGCCCGCTGGCAATTTCAGCCAGAATCCAGCGCTTGCGGGCTTCGAGCCTGGAGCCGCCCGCCACGAAACGGGTGCCGATGGCCTCGCCCGCCGCCGCCCGCAGCAGGGCGTTCTCGGCGTCGCCAGGAGCCACGATGACCGGCGTTCCGGCGCGGGTAGCGATTTCGGCGGCCTGAATTTTGGTGTGCATCCCGCCAGTCCCTCTGTGTGAGCCAGCGCCGCCTGCCAAAGCCCACACCGAAGCGTCGATGCTGCTCACTTCAGGAATCAGCACGGCGTCGGGGTGGCTGCGCGGGTCGGCGGTATACAGGCCCGGCGCGTCGGTGAGAATCACCAGCAAATCGGCTTCGGCTAAGTTGGCCACGAACGCCGAGAGCGTGTCGTTGTCGCCGACTTTGAGCTGGGCAGTGGCCACCGCGTCGTTTTCGTTGATGATCGGCAGCACGCCCCACGCCAAGCAGCTGTCGAGGGTGGTGCGGGCATTCAGGTAGCGGGTACGGTCTCGGAAGTCGGCGGCGGTCAGCAGCACTTGGGCCACCTTGAGGCCGTAAATCTCGGCGAGGGTGGCGTAGGTGTGCATCAGCACGCCCTGACCAACTGCCGCGAGCAGTTGTTTTTCGGCCACGGTGCGGGTGCGCGGCGGAAACCCCAGCGCTTCCCAGCCTGCCAGTACCGCCGCCGACGTGACCAAAATGACTTGGTGCCCACCGGATTGCAGCGCCGCGATCTGGCGCACCAAATCCACCATCCGGGGGCGGTCGAGGCGGTCAGAGCCGCCAGTGAGCACCGAAGTGCCGAGTTTGAGAACGACGCGCATAGCTTAAGAGTCTAGCGGGGTGCAGCGGGGGTTGTGGCCTGAGGCGCACTCAGAGTTTCATGCCCTTCAAGACAATGGCGGCCAGCGCTTTGGCGGTGGTGGTCAGTTCAGCGCTGGCGTCGTCCGCGCCGCTTTGGGCAATGGCGGCGATCAGTGCGCCGGTCATCACCGACGTTTCGTACATCGCCTGAAGATCGCTTTGTTTGCCTTTCATCACGCCGGAATCCACCAGCAGGTCATTGAGGCCGCGCTGCAACGCTTCCGTTTCGGTTTCACCCAGCTCCACGCTGGTCTGCACCTGAAGACTGATGCCGATCAGCAAGGTCAGTCCGCTGGCCAGATTGTTTTTCCGAAACTCCGGAATGCTCTGGGCCGCGTTGAAAAGTTGCAAACAGGCGTCGGCCATCTGCTTTTGGTCGCTCGCCTTTTGCACCATCGCCGCGCAGTTTTTTTGCTGGGTCGGAGCGCCCTTGAAGGCAAAATCGGTTTTGGAAAGCTCGTATTTGTATTTGACGGGCGTGGCGGGCGGCTTCAGGGCTTGCTGAACCACCTTGGCGGTGAAATCGGGTCTGACGGTGGCTGCCACATAGCCCACCGAGCGCTGCGCGAAGCTCTGGTAATTTTGAAAGGAAGGCGTGAAAAATTGGGCCTGTCCGCTGCTCAGCAACGCGCCCGCCGCCAGCATCACTTGCCACCTGTTCCGTTTGCCGTGCCGGACGTTGCCCATCCTGTCTCCTCAAGTTTCGCTCAAAAGAATGACGAAGTGGCGGAACGCCGTTTTGAAAACTCCTCACAGCCTTTGATTCAGTGCTTATTGGGTAACAATCATAGCTGACCTTCCGTCTATTTTCAAGAAAAGGCGCTGAGTTTACCGATTTAGAGAGCAACTCCTGGTCAGGCCGCTTGATTTGGCGCTTTCAACTTGCTGCCCGTGAAGCTCAGGGCCAGCAACGCCGCACCGACGAAGGCAATCGCCAGCGAACCCCACACGAAACCCTGCGCGGGGTGGGTGTCGGGCGCAGCCAGCAGCAGCGGACTGAGAAACTGGCCCAAAAATACCGCGCTGCTCATGCCTGCCACGATGCGCCCGCGCCATGCCGCCGGGGTGATGTCGGCCAGCCAGGTGTAGAGGTTGGGCAGCACCAAGCCGCCGCCGAGGCCGCCCAGCACCAGCGCGGGCAGCAGAGCGGCAATGCTGTGGGCCTGCGTCACCACACTCCAGCCCGCCGCCAGCAGCAAAAAGCCGAGTGCTGCTGCCCGGCGCGGATCGAAGCGGCCCGAAAAACGCGAGTACAGCAGCGAAGTGACTGCTGCCACCAGCGTAAAAGTGCCGAGCAGCAGCCCGGTGCTGGCGGGCGCGGCCCCCAAGGACTTCATCAAAAATGGCCCCTGCGCGGGCATCAAATAAAACACCACCATGTAAGCCAGCGCCAAAGCGTAAACCAAGCCGATGGCGGCCCAGCGCGGCTTTTCACCGAGGTCAAGGCTGCGATGTGGCTTGGGCACGCCCCCAGGCAACTTGAAGACCAACGGCAACAAGCAGAGCGCCACCAAATAAATGCCAAACGGCGCACGCCAGCACCCCGCCGAGCGGCAGCAGCACCGCGCCGCCGAAACTGCTGAAGGCCGCTTGCTGACTCAGAAACTGGCCGCGTGCTGGGCCGCTGAAGAAGTCGTTGATCAGCGCTCCGCTGGCGGTCATGGTGCCCGCGACGGCGAGGCCCAAAACGACGCGCCCCACCAAGAGCATTCCCAGCGAGCTGACCATCAGGCCGCTGGCTCCGCCGAGGGCGTACAGGAGCAGCGAGCCGATCAGCACGGGCCGCCGTCCGTAACGGTCTGCCAACACGCCGCTGAGTGGAGCGCTCAGCGCAATCGCCAGGCCCACGATCGTCAGCGCCAGTTTGACGAGCAATTGGACATTGGGCTGCGAGGCGAAGTGATCTTGCATCGCTGGCAGCGCGGGCGCGATGGTGGCTCCCGCCATGATGGTCAGCGCCGAGAGCAGCAGCAAGGTCAGGCGGATTGAAGCCTCTGGCGCTGCGCCCTCTTGGTCTTTGAGCGGCGTAGCAGAGGAAGCGGTGGCGGGAGCGGTTCGGGTCACGGAAGCCATCATAACTTCAAAAAGTAAATTGGTTTGTCAGACAAAGCCGGTTCGAGCGTTCGGTTTCATTTCTACGGTGGCCTGCCGATTACAGCACCAGCACTCCTTGGTGCTTGGCTTTTTCCTGCGGCTCCACGTGAATGGTGACGCTCACGCCTTCCACCGCCAGTTGCAGGGCGTCTTCCAAGCGGTCGCAGATGGCGTGGGCGGCTTCCACCGTCATCTCGCCGGGTACCACCAGATGAAACTCCACGAAGGTGAGCGCTCCGGCGTGGCGGGTGCGCAGGTCGTGGGCTTCTAAGGCTCCCTCGCCCTCCAAGCTGATGGCCTGCCGAATGCGTTTTTCGGTGTCGGGGTCTACGGCGGCGTCCATCAAGCCGCCCACGCTGTCACGAACGAGGCCATAGCCGCTCCACAAAATGTTGAGGGCCACCAGTGCGGCGAGGAGCGGATCGAGGACAAACCAACCGGTCAGTTTGGCCAGCAGCAAGCCGCCCAGCACGCCCACGCTCGTCACCACGTCGGACATCACGTGCCGCCCGTCGGCCACCAGCGCCGGAGAACGCCGCGCTTTGCCGGTTCGCAGCAGCACGCCTGCCCAGACAAAGTTGATGACGCTGGCCCCCGAGCTGATGAGCAGGCCCAGCAGCGGCGCGTTCACTTCACGCGGATTGAAGAGCAGCGGATAGGCCGTCCAGAGAATGCTCAGCGCGGCCAGCACGATCAGCACGCCCTCGGACACTGCCGAAAAATACTCGGCTTTGCTGTGGCCGTAAGGATGGCCCGCGTCGGCAGGGCGGGCGCTGACCCGCAGCGCGAAGTAGGCCCCGCCCGCCGCCGCCACGTTGATGATGCTCTCCAAGGCGTCGGAATACAGCGCCACGCTGCCGGTCAGCCAGTAAGCGAGGGATTTGAGACCCAGCACCAACACCGCCACCACGACGCTTTGCAGCGCGGTGCGAATGGCATGGTGGGGGGATGAAGGCATTGGCACAGAGTACAAGATGAAAACGGGTCAGCGTGCGGACACTACACTGGCTTGATGTCTGCCGCGCCGCGCTCACCAATCGGACGCCGCCCCGTGCGGCCCGCCGAAGTTGACATCTGGCGCGAATGCTCGCGCTGCCGCTACCCAATGCTGAGATGGGCGGCCTTATGCGGCGAGGTGCCTCAGCGGGGCTTGCCGCAGTTTGAATTCCCGCTGCCTCCTCCAGCCGAGCCTTTCTCCTTTGCGCGTTTACTCTTCACTCCACGCACCAAACGGGGTGGTGGGTCTGTGCTTGTGGTTGGTCTGTATTTGATCAGGCTGGTGATAGACGAAATTGACGTTCGGCTGCGAAGGCGCAAATATCGCCGCTTATTCGGCGTTGCCAGACCGGACGACTGGGTCTGCGCCAACTGCCTGCACCGCGAATCTCCAGTCCGGACATCTACACTGGGTGAATGACCGAAGCCAATCTTTCCCATGTGCCCATCACCGAGTGGGCCGCGCTGGTGCCGGAGTTGGATGTCCGCGACCTAGCGCACAGCCAAGACGTGTACACCCGCTTGTTCGGCTTCACCGTCAACTACACCCGCCCCGGCTTTGCTTACCTCAGCTTGGGCCGCATTCAGTGGATGCTCTCGCAAATCCGTGAAGGCGGCTCGTGGCAGACCGGAGCGCTGGACTATCCTTTAGGGCGCGGGATCAATTTCCAGATCAGCGTGCCGGATGTGGACGCGCTGTACAAGCGGCTGGAAGCGGACGCCTATCCCATTTATGTGCCGATGAAGACTTCGGTGTATCTGGAAGGCGGCACCGAGCATGAGCAGCGCGAATTTCTGGTGCTCGACCCCGACGGGTATCTGCTGCGCTTCACCGACTGAGGCCTTCTGCCCACAGCGTAATCCCGCCGCCTTCGCGCTAGACTCTGCCGATGACTGTGCGTGATCTTCTCTCCGAACTCAACCCCAATCAGGCCGAGGCCGCCGCCCACTACGAAGGCCCGGCGCTGGTGATCGCAGGCGCGGGCAGCGGCAAAACCCGTACCCTGATTTACAGGATTGCCCACCTGATTCAGGCGCATCAGGTCGACGCGGGCCAGATTTTGGCCGTGACTTTTACCAACAAAGCCGCCGCTGAAATGCGCGAACGCGCCTCGCACCTGATCCCCGGTTCAGAGCGCTTGTGGATGAGCACCTTTCACTCGGCGGGCGTGCGGATTTTGCGGGCGTACGGCGAATACATCGGCCTGAAGCGCGGCTTTGTCATTTACGACGACGACGATCAACTCGATATTCTCAAAGAAATCATGGGCAGTATTCCAGGCATAGGCCCCGATACCCATCCCCGCGTGCTGAGAAGCATTATCGACAAAGCCAAGAGCAATCTGCGCTCGCCGGGCGACTTGGACAAGTGGCCGGAGCCATATATCAGCGGCCTGCCCCGCGACGCCGCCGCCGAAGCGTTCAGGCGCTACGAAACCCGTAAAAAAGCCCAGAACGCGATTGATTTTGGCGACCTCATTACCGAAACGGTGCGGCTGTTTCAGGAAGTGCCGGGCGTGCTGGCAAAGGTGCAAGACCGGGCCCGATTCATTCATGTGGACGAGTACCAAGACACCAACAAAGCGCAGTATGAATTGACGCGGCTGTTGGCTTCAAGAGACAAGAATTTGCTTGTGGTGGGAGACCCCGATCAATGTTTGCCGCCCGGCACGATGATCTGCACACCGCAAGGTGAGCGGGCTATTGAAACGCTGCGAGAAGGTGAGATGGTTTGCGGCACAGGCGGCAGTGCGTCGCTGATTGCCGGACAAATTACCCACGTCAAACGCGGTCAGTATCAGGGCCAGTTGTGGCAAGTGGAGGCGGGTGACATTACTCTGCGCGGCACGCCTCACCACGTCGTTTTGGCGAGGCATGAGCCGATGGCGGGGCAGTGGTACGTCTATTTGATGCAGCGTGAAGACCGGGGCTACCGCGTTGGCCTGACGATGGGGGCGCGGGTCAACAGCGAGGGCCAAAGCGATTACGGTTACCGTGTGCGGCTCAACCAAGAGCATGGCGATAAAGTTTGGGTACTGCGGGTATGTGCCTCGCGCTCGGAAGCGGCGTACTGGGAAGCGCTGTATGCTGCCCGCTACGGTTTGCCCACCGCTCTTTTTCACGGGGTGGGCCGCCAGTTATCTATGAATGAAGAGCAACTCAGCCGCTTGTTTGCTGAGTTAGACACCGCTGCCAGTGCCGAGCGCTTGATGAATGACCTGCATCTCCACCCCGCCTTTCCGCACCACCGCCCGCAAAACGGCCTACGGCGGCAGAGCGTCAACTTGATTATGTTCTCGGATTTCCGGCACGGCACGGTGGGCTATCACCGCATTCAGTGGAGCAGCAACCGTGAAGACGTGGCTCAGCGCTTATTGGCGGCAGGCCATCAAGTTCGCGGCAATGGCAAAGGGCGCGGCGGCTACCGCATAGAGATCAGCCGTAAAGACTATCCTGAAGCGCTCGCCTTAGCCGAACAAATAGCCCGAGACGGCGGTTTAGAGTTGCAGCGCAAGGCTTGTGTGGACGGTAAGATGTACAGCTTTCAGCCGCTGTCGCATTTGCATCCAGGCATGAAGATCTTGGTTCAGTCTAAGTTGGCACAGTCGGGTGGACAGCTTGCTGAAGAAAGCGTCAGCGCCGTCTCACAACAGCACTACAGCGGCCCAGTTTATGATTTGACGGTTTCGCCTCTGCACACCTATGTGGCCGGTGGAATGCTCGTTCACAACAGCATTTACAAGTTCAGAGGCGCAGATATTCAAAACATTCTCGACTTTCAAAAAGATTATACGGGTGCCAAAGTCTACATGCTTCAGCATAATTACCGATCCAGCGCCCGTGTGCTTGGCCTTGCCAACAAACTGATTGAAAACAACACCGAGCGCTTAGAGAAAACACTTCTGGCCGTCAAAGAAGACGGAATGCCAGTGATGTTTCACCGCGCCAACGACCACCGAGGTGAAGGCGATTTCGTGGCCGAGTGGGTGACTCGGTTGCACGCCGAGGGACAGCCGTTCAGCAAAATGGCGGTGCTGTACCGCACCAACGCCCAGTCCCGCGTGATCGAAGAATCCATGCGGCGCGTTTCCATTCCGGCCAAGATCGTCGGTGGAGTCGGCTTTTATGACCGACGCGAGATTAGAGACATCCTGGCCTACGCCCGCCTGAGCATCAATCCGGTGGACGACGTGGCGCTGCGCCGCATCATCGGGCGGCCCAAGCGCGGCATCGGCGACACGGCCATGGAAAAAATGCTGACCTGGGCGCAGATCAACGGCACTTCACTGCTGACCGCCTGCGCCAATGCCGAGAGCATTCTGGAGCGCGGAGCCAGCAAGCCCGTCGAATTTGCCAAGCTGATGGAAGCCTTTTCTGAAGCCGCTGACAATTACTCTCCCGCCAGTTTCCTCAAATTCCTGATCGAAAGTAGCGGCTACCTCGATCTGCTGCGCCAAGAAGGGCAAGAAGGCCAGGTGCGCTTGGAGAACTTGGAAGAACTGGTCAACGCCGCCGAGGAATGGAGCCGCGAGAACGAGGGCGGCATTGCCGAATTCTTGGATGACGCTGCGCTGCTCTCCAGCGTGGACGATATGCGAACCAAAATTGAAAACAAAGATCAGCCCGAAGACGCCGTCACGCTGATGACCATGCACAACGCCAAGGGCCTGGAGTTTCCCAGCGTGTTTATCGTGGGCGTGGAAGAAGGGCTGCTGCCCAGCCGCAACAGCCTCAACGAGCAGGGCGGCATCGAGGAGGAGCGGCGGCTGTTTTATGTCGGGATTACGCGTGCGATGGACAGGCTCTTTCTGAGCGCCGCGCAAAACCGGATGCAGTACGGCCAGACCAAGAGCGCCGAGGACAGTAGGTTTTTGGAGGAACTGGGCGACGGCTTTGACAGCATCGATCCTTACGGGCGGGTAATCGACTACAAGCAAAAGACTTGGCGCGACTTCAGGCCCGTTGGCCCGCAAACCGTGCCGAGCGCCGTCAAAAACACCAGCCCGCTGACTTCGGAAATGGCGTACCGGGGCGGTGAGAAAGTCAAGCACCCCAAATTCGGGGAAGGGCAAGTCTTGGCGGTGGCGGGTGTGGGCGACAAGCAGGAAGTCACGGTGCATTTCGCTTCGGCGGGCACCAAAAAGCTGATCGTCAAGTTCGCCAATTTGAGCAAGGCCTGAGCGCAAGGGTGGCTAGCGCCGAGACACCAGATGCTGCACGCCCTCACTCGGCAAGTTGAGGAGAGCGGAGCGCAAAAATGGTGGCATCAATTGTGCTTCTTCCAAGTGCTCCAAGCTGACCCACTCAAAAGCACTGGTCAAGTCAAATTGATTGTCAAACGGCTGCTCGGGCAAGTCGGGCGGTGACTCGGCCAGATAGTAAAAGCCGATTTCATGCGTGAATTG
Organism: Deinococcus detaillensis; assembly: GCF_007280555.1. NCBI lineage: Bacteria > Thermotogati > Deinococcota > Deinococci > Deinococcales > Deinococcaceae > Deinococcus > Deinococcus detaillensis. The sequence continues at coordinate 37,297 of NZ_VKDB01000006.1, forward strand.
CTCCTCATTCTCAAAGAAGTTTTCCAGCAGGTAGCTTAGTTTGAGTGGCCCCACCGCTCGCCCCATTTCTTCTTGTATTTCGCGTTTGGCGGCGCTGAGGCTATCTTCACCAGCTTTGATGCGGCCCCCTGGCAAGTAGCACCAAGACGCCCTATTTTCGCGGCAAATCAGCAACTTGCCGCCGCGAATAAGAATCACGGCGGCTCGGCTCAAGAAACGGTGCTGGCCCAAATGGATGTCTACATCAGTCATGCAACCAGTGTGCGGTCTAAATGCATCCACTCCGCCAACTGGCTTATTTCACCGAGATGCGAACCGGCTGGGCGCTGATTTTAGCGGTTTGTTCCGGCTCTCCGGCGAACCCCTGAAACCAGCCTTCCACCATGTATTCACCCGCTGGCAGCTTGAGGGTGCGCTCAAAAGTGGCGCTGCCGCCAGCCGCTGCGGTGCGTTCAACCATTTCCTGCGTGCAAATGCGCTTGTCGCCGGTCGGATAGACCACTTCCCGCGTGCCGACTTGCAGCACCCGGATGCTGGGAACTGCCGCACAGTTTTGATCGCTGTCGCGTCCGGCACTGAAATTCATCGGTGAGAGTTGGCCGTTTTTCAGCGTCAGACTGATGCTGAATTCAGTGCCCACCGTGCGCGGAATCTGTAAGGTGGCGCTGACCCCTTCCATTGACCTGACCGCCCGCGCGGCCATGTTATTGGTGTCTGGCAGGGTTGGGGCCGAGGTGGACAGCGGGCCCGGAGGCGCTGGAGTGGACGCAGGCTGGCTGCCAACGGGCGGAATTTCGGGCAAGGTGCTCTGTGCCGCAGCGGGCAGCGACAGGAGGCCCAAGAGCAAAAGGGGCAACAATTTGTTCATGCCGCTCAGTCTAAATGACGGGGGTGACCAAGCGCTGATGAGCGCTTAAGGCTCTGAGATGGGCTGGAGAGGGAGAACCGGAATGGGCGTCGCTGGAAGGCTGGGCGCGGGCGGCGGCACCAGCGGCGCGTCCGGCTGCGGCGCACGGGGCAGCGGTGTCAGTTCGGGAAACGGCTGGGGAGCGGTGGGCGTGGGCTGAGCGCTCTGGCGCTGGATCTGATACTGGGTCTGCTGCGCGTAATCGTCGGCAATGCCCTGCGCGATGCCCTGCGCCAAAGCCTCGCGGCCCGCACCGCTCATCAGCAGCCTCAAATCATCCGCTTGGGTCAGGTAAGCCATTTCGATCAGCAAGCTGCGCTGCGAAGTCGGGCGGGTCAGGGCCAAACTGCTGACGCGAAGGCCCGGTATGCCCAGCGGCGGCAAGGTGCTGACGAGCAGTTGCGGCGCGGAGCGCGGTATACTCCGCAGCAAAGCGCTGGCCAGCCCCCAGGTCATCGGGTGAAAGCTGTAGAGTTCCAGGCCGCGCCGCTGCCGAGGATCAACGCCGTCTGGTAGGGCGTTGGCGTGAATGCTGATCAGCAAATCGGCCTTGAGGGTTTCGGCCATTAGCGGGCGGTCATACAGCGCCACCCGCACGTCACGGTCACGGGTCAATCGGGCGTCGGCTCCCTGTGCCCGCAGCAGGTCTGCCACCCGCGCCGCAATCGGCAGAGTGACGTTTTTTTCCGGCTCACCCAAACTGCCCGCGCCGCCGAGTTCCGAGCCGCCGTGTCCGGGGTCGATCAAAATCACTCGGCCTTTGAGCGGCTGGGCAACATCGAGGCTGGGGGCTTTGCGCAGATGCAAGATCAGTGCGCCTTGCTGATAGCTGACGAAGTAGCCCCAGTTTTGAACTTGCGGCAGCGTGACGCTCAGTTGCAGCGCTGAACCGCTCGGCATCCAATTCAGTTCCGGCGCGTTGGCGGCAGCGAGCCTTCCAGCAGGCAAGCTGGCGCTGGCAAGCGTCAGGGTCAGGCCCGCGTTGGAGCCAGCCGAAGTTTCTTCCAAGCTCAGGGGCGTGCGCTGGGCAATCGGTAGCCGAACTTGCCATTCGTCCGGCAGGTCAAGTAATTGCGGCGTGCCTGCGGCGGCTTGCGGCGGCGGCGTGCCGATGGGCAACAGCGTCAAGACCGATTTGAGCGCGGTGGCCAGGCCGTCCGGCCCCTGCACCAGGTAATCTTCACCCAAATTGCCCAGAACACTCAGCCGCTGGCCCTGCTTGGGAAACAGCAAATCGGTGGTCTCAGGCCCGGTGGCAAAAGCGCTGGTGCTGGGATTGACGCCCAGGCCGACATCCGCCGCACTGACTTCGGCCACCCGTGCCGCGCCGCTGGGGTTGGAGGTCACTTTGCCAAGAGCGGTGGCCGTCACGGTTTTGCCGTCTGTGCCGGTCAAGCTCACTTTGACTGCGGCAGCGCTGAGCGCCAAGTTTTCCGGCAAAGTCAAGGTGGTCTGATACCAGCCGGCGGCTCTGGGTGGGCGGGCACTGGCGGTTTGCTCGGTGAGGCGGAAAGTCCCCCAGCCACTTACGGTGACGCTGGCTTTGCCGCCCGGCGAGCCCTGAAAGCCCACCACCAAGCTGCGCCCTTCAACAGGCACGCGGGTATACAGTGTCAGCGGCTGAGCGGGGCTGAGCGTGCCGGCTTTGATGGCGGTGGGTCTGGCACTCAGGGCGCGGGGCAGGCTAAAGGTGACATTGAACATCACGGCGCGGCTTTGGCTGCCGAGTGTGCTGATCAATTTGAGGGCATTTTTGCCGGCGCTCAGCGGCAGCCATTCCATGAACAGGCCGTCTGCGCCGACATTCAGTGCCCGTCCATTGATGCTCAAGCTGGCGCTGGGGCTGACGTGGCCTTCAAAAATCACGTGGTCATACGGCACGTTCGAGTTGGCCGGTGGATACGCCACCACGATTTCAGGCGCGGCGGCGTGAGCACTAGAACAGAGGGCCAAAGTCAGAGCAAAACCGCAGCAAAGGCGCATGGCCGCTACCTTAGCGCCTGCTTTTAAGGGCAAGCTGAGCTGTACTCGTTGGCGGTTGGTCACTTCCCATTTTTAGCAATCTGTTCACGACCCGCCTGCTTAAAACCGAACTTCTAACCCCGCGCCGGCGCTCAGGCCCGACTTGGTGTCGGTTTTGACGCTGGCCCGCCAACCGAGTGGCCCCACCAACGGCCCGCGCAGGCCGCCTTCCAAATAAATGCCCACGCCAGAATTGGTGTTGCCAGCCGTGTGATAAGCCAGCCCGCCGCTCAGGAAAGCGTCGGTGCCGGTGAACGGCAAATTGAGGTCGCGCAGGGTGCCGCCCGCCCGCACTTCGCTCAGGCCGCCCGCCGCGCTGCTGGTCGCTGCGCCCGCTTCGATGCCCACCGTGCCGATAAACGGAATCGGCAGGAGGGCGCTGCCCACGTGGGCGTCTAAGCCGTTGGTTCTCAAATCGGCTCCGGCCCACAGCACGGCGGCTTGGGCGGGGGCAAAGCTGACCGCGCCCAATGTAAGGGCGGCAACCACAGCAAAACGGGGAAGAAGATTCATACGGCTCAGGGTAAGCGGCCAGCATGAAGGCTGTCTGATGCAGGTCGAGCGGCCCGGCATTCGGCGCTGTTCTCCCTCCGTAGAGCCCACACCCTACGAGGAGCGCAGTCTCTTGCGCTCGGCCACCGCTAGCTCGTCGACCCGCTCGTTTTCGGCGTGGCCCGCGTGCCCTTTGACCCAAACGAACGTCAGGGCGTGCTTGTGGGCCTGCTCCACGAGTTCTTCCCACAAATCCTGATTTTTCACCGGATCGCCGCTGGCCGTTTTCCAGCCGTTGCGCTGCCACTTGAGAATCCAAGCGTCGGTAAAGGCTTTGCGCAGGTACTGGCTGTCGGTCACCACCCGCACCTGACAAGGTCGCTTGAGCGCCTTCAGGCCTTCCAAGAGGCCGGTGAGTTCCATGCGGTTGTTGGTGGTGCCCCCGGCGTGGCCGCACAGTTCGGTGGTGTGCTCACCGTACTTGAGCAAGGTGGCCCAGCCGCCGTGCCCGGCCTGGGTGTCGCAGGCTCCGTCGCTGTAAAGCGTCACGGCGTTGCCGGCCACCGGAACTTTGGGCTGGATGCAGGCTTGGAGTGGCAACTGGTCGCGGACGGTTTGGGCCTGCTTGGCCGCCGCTTTTTGAACGGGAGAGCGAGCAGAAGAAAACTTGCGGGTCATCAGGGGCGTGAGTCTAGCAGGTGGGCGCAGGGGAAGCGGCAAAGCAGCGGGTGGCGACACCATAAAGAGCAAAAGAAAGCGAAACACAACTGTAATCGGAGGCGGCAGATAAAGGAGACGCTTCCCCCGCCCCGCTAGGCAGCACGCCGCTCCAGCTTTCATACTGTGAGAGATGAATCTCAAGCTAAAAACCCTATTCGAGCTGCTCAAAGACGCGGTGAGCGCTTTTAACCAAGACAACGCGCCGCGTCTGGCCGCCGCTCTGGCTTACTACGCTATTTCTTCGATTGGGCCGATTTTATTTCTGATCGTTACGGTGGCCGGCATCGTCTTTCAGGGCCAAGACCGTGCCGCCATTACCCAGCAGCTTACCGACGTGGTGCAAAACGCTCTGGGCAGCAGCGGCGACCCAGAAACGTCTAAGAATATCTCTCAGTTTGTGGGATCGTTCGTTAAAAATATCAGCGACCAATTTGACAACCCCAGCGCCAATACCCTGGCGATTTTCACCGGCCTCGCCACTTTATTTCTCACGTCCACCGGCCTGTTCTTGCAGCTTCAAGGCGCACTCAATGCCCTGTGGGACGTCAAGCCCGCGCCGGGACTCCTCGGCATGATCCGCACCCGCTTGATCGGCTTTTTGATGGTGCTGGTGTTCGGGGCGTTGGTGGTGGTGTTCATCGCGGGCAACACCTACCTGACCGCCCTCACCAAACAGATCGGCGACACGGTGGGGCAAGGAGCCAACTTTGCGCGGCTGGGCACCGGCTTACTGGCGATGGTGTTTTTTACGCCGGTTTTTGCCGCCACCTTCAAATGGCTGCCTGCCGTGAATCTCAAATGGCGGCAGGTCTGGACTGGCGGGGCCATCACGGCGGTGCTGTTCGTGCTGTCGCAAGCGGCGATTGGGGTGTATTTTGCCCGCGCCACCCCCGGCAGCGTTTACGGCGCGGCCAGCACTTTGTTCGTGGTGCTGCTGTGGATTTACTTTTCCAGCATGGTGATCTTTTTTGGCGCGGAAGTCACTTGGGTTTATAGTCAGCGCCCCGGCGAAAAAGAGCAACTCGCGGGCGTACAGGGCCGGGCCAGCACCGCCAAGGCCGCCGCGCTGGGCCTGCATGAGCGCCGCCCGGTGCATCCGCCGCACCACGCGCCGCGTCCGCCGCTGCCGCTCAGGCCGCCGCCGCTGGGCCGGGCGGCAGGCAGCGCGGCGCTGTCGGTTCTGGCCCTGCCTTCGGTGCTGGTGCTGGGGCTGCTGCGACTCACCGGGCTGCTTGGGCCGGGCAGGGAACCGGTCAAAACTTTATCTACCCGTCAAAAAGCTCGGGCGCAGCAAGTCTGGAACCAGAACGGCCTCGAGAAAAACCCGCCCGCCGCCGACGAGCCAACTTCTCCTAAACGCTAAATCCTGCCCGCTGAGTATTCAGCAAGCCTTTATCCGCCGCGCCCCGAGGGTTGCGGCGGTTTACTTTGGAGCATGACCCGGACTCCGCGCTCTAAGACTTCACTGACCACCCATTTGCTGCGCCGCTTCGGTTTGATCGAGTTGTCTTCTCAGCCCTCGCCCGCGTACCGTGGAGCGCTGCTGGGCCTGGCTGGCAGCTTGGTCGGCACGCTGGCGATGGGCCAGTATTGGACGAAAATCGCTCCGCTGGTGCAGCCGCCCAAAGCCGGCGCGCACAAACAAAAGCCGCAACCCGACCAAAACGTCATTTCGCCGCTGGGCCAGCAACACCAAAACGGCGAAAGCCCGACGGCGGCGCTGGGCCGCTTTGCTTACGAGCTGATTGCCCACAAAACCCCCAGCCGAGATGCCCGCGCTTCTCTGAGTGAAGCGGTGCATTGGGGTATGGGCGCGGGCAGCGGCGCACTCTACGGCGCACTGACAGCCCAGCGCGGCGCGAACCCCCTCAGTGGCAGCTTGTTCGGCGCGGCACTTTGGATCGCCGTAGACGAGACTTTGGTGCCGTTTCTCGGCTTGCAAGACGGCCCGGCCAGCAGCGATGTGCGCGGACATCTCAACCGCCTCGGCGCACACCTCAGTTACGGCGCGGCGCTGGGCCTGAGCATCTGGGCGCTCGGCAAAGTGCTGCCGGACTGAGCGGCAGACAAGCAGTGTGGCGCTGGCGACGCTTTACATTTATGGTGTGAGGTCAACTTCGCTCTACACTGCGGGTGATGATTCGTTTGCTGCTGGCGGTACTGGGCCTTGTTCTCGCCGCGCTCTTGAGCTTGACGGCGCTGTGGTTGCTGGGCGAGTTGGTATCGGGACTGGGCCAAGTCCTGACCACCACCGCTTCGCTGCTGCTCGGTGTGCTGCGTTTCGCGCTGACGGCCGGCGTTTTGGGTGGGCTCGCTTATATTCTGACCAGTGCTTGGGGACGCCCGCACCGGTAAGTGAGTAAAAGGTGAGATTTAACCCAAATAGAAATGAAGTTTTGCTAAGGTATCCTATTCCCATTCCGCCAACGCGCTTTCGACTTAGAACGTAGTGTTGGTTAGGATTGTTAAATTTACGTTTAGAGGTGAATGAGATGCATAGAAAGATGATCGTTTTGCTGTCGTGCGGCTTGATGGCTGCTTCTGCCGCGTCTGCGGGCGGAGCAGGAGCCAAGCCCACCACCAAACCCACCGCGATGCCCGCTGCCAAGTGCATGAGCATTGCCGATACGGTGGCCAACAACGCCCAGTTCAGCACCCTGCTGGTCGCGCTGCAAGCCGCAGGCCTGGTGGACACCCTCAAGAGCGGGCAGTACACGGTGTTTGCGCCCACCGACGCGGCGTTCAACAAACTCCCCAGCGACGTGCTGTCGGGCGTTCTTAATGACCCGGCGCTGCTCAAGTCGGTGCTGCTCTACCACGTGGTGCCGGGCAAGGTGAATGCCAAACAGGTCATGAACCTCAAGAGCATCAAAACCGCGCAGGGCGCTACCCTCAGCGTCCAGATGATGGGCAGCAAAGTGATGATCAACGGCGCGAACGTGGTGCAGGCCGACGTGCCCGCTTGCAACGGCGTGATTCATGTGGTGGATACCGTGTTGTTGCCGCCGATGACGGCTATGAAGCCCGCCGCGCCAGCAGTGGCGGCGACTCCGGCCCCAGCGCCCGCAGCCACAGACGACACCATGACCAGCGATAACGGAATGGCAGACAACGCCGCGTCCACGGACACTGGAACGTCGGATGCTGCCGCTGCGATGCCCACTGAGATGGCTCAGGCTCCCGCAGCCGCGACGCCCAGCTCTATCCCCGCCACGCCGCTGACCATGCCTATGCCCGTAGACAGCGGCGCGATGAGCGTGGACACCACCGTTGCCACTGATACGGCGGCTGCCCCCGCTGCCACGACCGACACCGCTGCGACGGACACAACTACGGCTGATACGACTATGGCCGACGTCAGCATGGGCGACAACACCATTTATGACGTGATTGTCAATGACGACCGCTTCGGCACCCTGCGCTCCTTACTGAGTGACGCAGACCTCACCGAAACGCTGATGGGTGGCACCTACACCTTGTTTGCGCCCACCGACGAGGCTTTCGCCAAAGTCGATCCCGATACGCTGGCCAAAATCGCCTCCGATCCGGCGCTCCTCAAGCAAGTCCTGCTCTACCATGTGGTTGCAGGCAACCTGACCGGCGAACAAGTGACCGGCTCCACTCAACTCGCCAGCGCTGAAGGCCAAAGCCTCAACGTGACCAAAGACGGCAACAACGTCAAGATCAACGACGCCACCGTCACGGCTGTGGATATGAAAGCCAGCAACGGCGTGGTGCATGTCATTGACAGTGTCCTGATTCCGCCTGACTTGAAACTTCCCTAAACTTGAGTTTTTCACTCTGCGGCGGCGCTTTCTTAAAAGCGCCGCCGCTTCGTTTTCGCCCACATGCTCCGCAGCACGGGCAGCTCAGAGCAGTGACCGTAAGTGCTGTGCTGGGCGGCCCGATCAATCCAGACGCGCTTTCCAACACTTATCAGGCATTGGTGAAGCTGGCGGGTATGCCGCGCATCCGCTTTCACTCCATAACGAGCTGTTAAAAATGCCGTCTACGCACGCGTCACGCACACGGTCCAGAATTAGGCAATTGTTTAGCAGATATAGAAACGAAAAAACCCGCACTGGGCGGGCGAATTCTTTGGAGCCAGAGGTCAGATTCGAACTGACGACCTACTGATTACGAATCAGTTGCTCTACCCCTGAGCTACACTGGCGGGCTGCCGAGATCAACAAGTGACACAGACAAGCTCAGGGAGTATAGAAGAAAGGGCAGACGGGTGTCAATTCCAGCGGAGCTGCGAGCGGGTTTGCCAGTACGTTTCGGCGGGTTCGCGCAGCGTTTCCAGCGCTGAGAAATCGGCTTCGATCAGCTGCGCCGCGCTGAGGTTGCTTTCAAGCTGCGCCCGCGTACTCGCGCCGCTCAGCACCACATCTGCCCAAGGACGCGCCAAAGCGGCTGCCAGTGCCAGCGCGTCAGGTGTAGAAGCGTGCTGCTCAGCGAGGTCGCGCAGTGCGGGCGGCGCTGGTGTGGCCAGCCTTCCGTTGGCCAGCGCTTCTTTGATCACCACCCGCCAGCCCGCCGCCTTGGCTTCGCTGAGGGTGTCTTCGGCAGAGCGCTCCAGCACGTTCCAAGTGGCCTGCGCCGCGCCGAATGGCCCGCCCAGCGCCAAAGCGGCCTGCAAAATCTGGGCCTGTTGCGGCCCACTGACCGATAAGCCCACCGTGACGCCCCGCTCACCGAGCTGCGCCAAGCGTTTGAGCAAGGCTGCGTCCCTGAGAGCCGGACTGTCCGGCGTGACGCTGTGAATGAAGTACAAATCCGGCGGCCCACCCAGCGCCGCCAAGGTTTCCGGCCACTGCTGCTCAAAAGTGGTGAGCGAATGATCTTTAATTTCGTGCTGCGCGGCGTCCATGCGCCACTCGCCGACATAGCGGTAGCCCCATTTGGAGCCGATCAGCAATTGCCCGCGCCGATCCGGATGCGCCGCCAGCCACTCGCCCAAAAAGACTTCAGCCAAGCCATATGAGCGGGCCGCGTCGAAATACCTCAGGCCCGCTTCCCAGGTGGCGTCGAGCAGGGTGTGGGTGCGCTGCCGTAGGTCGCCTACGCTGCGGCCCTCCGCGAAGTCAGCCGCGTGGCCCACGTTGATGTAAGCGGGCCTGCCCACTGCCGCCAAGCCGTACCCGAGGACGGCGCTCACAGCCCCGCCCCGATCACTGCGTCTGCTTCAATTTCGACCAGATACTGCGGGTCAATCAGCGCGGCGACCTGCACCATGCTGGTGGCGGGGCGAATAGCGCCGAATACTTCGCCGTGAACGCGCCCCACTTCTTCCCAGCGCGAAATGTCAGTCAGATAAATCCGAGTTCGCACCACGTCACTTAAGCTTGCTCCGGCTTGTTCGAGGGCCGAGCGAATGATCTCCAAGATGACGCGGGTTTGGCCCGCCGCGTCGCCAAGATGTACCACTTGGCCGCCTACAGTGGCCGTCGTGCCTGCCACGCTGACGTGATGACCGACCCGCACCGCCCGTGAGTAGCCCACCACGTCTTCCCAAGGTGAAGTGCCACGAATGTTTTGCCGCATGAAGATAGTGTGGCGCAAAAAATAAGAGCAAGGCAAAAATGGGACTGAGCGCAGCGCCAAGCCACAACGAAAGAGCGGAAGCCTTAGCCTCCGCCCTTCTGTGATCTGAAATTAAGTGCTGACGCTGTGCTTAGCGGGGCGTAACGGTGCGGCCACCGCCTGCCGCGCTGCGTGCGCCGGTGATGGCCAGCAGCAAGGTCAGGCCAGCGGCCAGCAGCCAGCCCCAACCGGCGGTGTTGGCGGCGCTGCGGGCGATCCGCTCGGTGGCGGCAGCGGTGGCGGCGGCCTGCTTCTCGGCGGCGGTGATGCCGTCATTGACCGAAGTCTGCACTTCGGCGGCTTGCGCTTGGCTCAGGCCCTGACGCTGCAAACGGGTCAAGAACTGATCGCCGGTCAAGGCCTTTTTGATGGCGTCGGTGCGCTTGGTCACGAAGTCGCCGACGTTATTGACGCTGGTCAAGTCGCCCAAGTCGTTGGCGGCGCGGCTCACGATACCCGTGACCACGTTGCCAGCGGCGCTGACCTGCTGCTGGTTGAGGTCGGGGCTGGCCTGCGCGATCAGGTTTTCCACGTCCGACTGGCTGAAGTTGCCGATAATGTTTTGGCCCTGGGGCGTTTGGGCGGCTTGATTGGCGGCGTTGGTGGCGGAGCTGGCCAGTCCTGGCACGGCGCTGGCCAAGCTGCCGAGGGCGCTGGTCGCCGCGCCGGTGGCAGAGCTGAGCGCGTTGTAGCCGAGCAAGCTGCCCAGCAAAACCAACAAGCTGCCGGTCACCAGGCCGGTCAAGGTGGCGTCGTCTTTGGTCATGGCGGCGATGCCGGGCGTGCCGTCAACGGTAGACGGAGCGCTGGCCCGCACGGCGACCAAGCCGGCTGCGTAAGCCGCGATCAGCACGCTGATGGCCAGCCAAATGACGGCGGCGATGCCCACACCCGACAAGGTAATGCCGGTGACTGCGGTAATGGCTGTGCCGAGGGCGATGAGGGTCAGCTGAACCACCAAGCCCACCACCAAACCGGCAAAGATGCCGCGCCAGCTCAAACGATGTGAAAGAAAATCCCGATTGGTCATGTATATCTCCTTAAAAAGTCAGTCCAATTCATTCAAAAGAGAACTGAGGTTGAGTTGCCGAAATTTCGCTTCGCCTTTGTGAGATGAAAGGTATTTCATAAGACAACCGCCTGCCGGTGGCGCGTTTGGCCGCCGTACAGTCAGACCAACCGTAACGGTTCTGACACACTTTGGAAACCCATCCAATACCAATCTTTCTTTCATCTTTGGAGACGAAGCCGCTTTTACTCAAGAGAAAATGAAGGCCATTTTTTGCTGCACGCCAACGTGTTTAAGTCGCTGGATATGTTAGGAACAGCCTCTTTTTGTGAGACTTCTTAGAAAATCGTTCAACAGTTTCTTTAGGTCAAATCAGCAACGTATGAAGACTCAAAGTAAGCTGTCTTGCAACGGCTTTGGTGTAGTAACAGCGATTCCCTGAGCAGTTAGTGCTTGGCGCAGCATCGGAATATTTTTAAGGGCGTGCCCGCGAGTGGTGTTTTCAAAAAACACGTACAGTTCGTCGACTTCGCCGTCGACAAAAGCGATTTTGGCGGCCCATTCGTCCATTTCAGCTTGGGTGTAGCGGTAATCGTGGCGCTCGGCAGCGCTTTCCCCGCTCCACCAATTGCCGCTGTTGCGCCCGTGCAGCCGCAAGTAGGCCACGTCTGCCGTGACGTGCAGGCTCGGCTCCGGCACGCCCGCGACCGGCGGATAATCGGGGCTGACCCAGATCAGGCCGAATTCGCGCAGGCCCTCGCGCACCTCAGGTTTGTCCCAGCTCTGGTGGCGAAATTCCACGGCCAGCTCGTGTCCGGCAAAGCGCTCGGCCAGCGCCTGCAAGTATTTGCGGTTGGGCGGCGTGCGGTGAAAGCGGTAGGGAAACTGAGCCAAATACGGCCCCATGATGCCCGCTTCGCGCAGCGGCTCGGGGCTTTGCAGCATCCGGTCAAAGTCGCTGTCTTGGGGCGTTTGGTCGTGGGTAAAGACCTTGTTGAGCTTGACGGCCATGCGGGTGCGGCCCGCCGAGCGCTTGGCCATGCCTTCGAAAGCCTTGAGGCCGGGAATGCCGTAAAAGCTGGAGTTGAGTTCTACGGCGTCGAAGTGCTGAGCGTAAATACTCAGGAAATCGGTCTGCTTGGTGCCGGGTGCGTAGAGCAAGTCCTCGCCGATCCAGTCGTCGTTGGTGTAGCCGCCAGTGCCGATATAAACTTTCATGCTTTCAGTCTGCGGCAGGTAGACGGGCGGCGTGTGGCACACGGCTTGTGGAAAAAATAAGGAACGCCAATACGGTAGCAGCGCCCACCTGAATAAGTTGGTGGGCGCTGCTGTTGGTGCTGCTGCTTCGCGTTTAGCTGAACTTGCTCAAGTCCAAAATAAAGTCGTAGGCGCAGCCGCCCTGCTCGTTGCGAATCAACAAATCCACTTTGGCATTGGCGTTCAGGCCCGCTTTGAGCGGCTCGAAGTAATACACCAACGTTCCGGCCTGCTTCCCGTCGGCTCCAGCTTTCCAGTCGTTGACGAAGCTGAAGCGGGTGGGCGCGAGCAGTTTGCCGTCCGGCCCTTTGAGGCGCACCTGATAGGCGCTGCGCTGCTGCAAATCGCTCAGCCCCCTGACCGAGACATCAATTCTGAGCTGACCGTCAGGCAGAGAGGGCGCAGAGCCTGGAGCGGGGGTGGCAGCCGGCGCAGGCAACTTGGCTCCGTAATCGTTGCTGCCGTCCGGCAAGACGCCCGCGCCAAAGCTGCTCAGGGCGCTGGCGGAGGTCATGTTCTTGAAGTTGTCACGGGCGTCTTGGGCGGCAAACAAGAGCTGGTCGGCCTGACCGCTGAGCGTCAAGCTGCCCACCCGGCTGCCCTGAGCAAAATCGGTGGGGTTGGCCAGCCAACTGCTCAGGCAAGTGTCGCCGCCGTCGTACACCTTGACGCTGCCGTCGGGCGCTTTGAATTTTCCGCCGTCCACGCTGAGGTCAAGCGTGTAAAAGGTGGGCACAGTGGCGCGGCGGCCATACGCGCTGTCGATCACGGTTTTGGCGCTTTGGTCTTCGAGCTTGGGCACCCAAGCCAGTGCAGGGCCAGAAGTGAGGGCGGTGAGCAGAACCAGACCGAGAGACGTTTTACGCATGAATTACCTCGCTGAGCTGTTGAGTCAAGTGGAGTTTTGGGGAAGAGTGTCTGAACTAACCATCTATTTAGTGCTTCAAAATGACGCAGAGCTGACCTCAAGGTGACGGGTTTGAGACCTATGCTCTAGTCCTTGAGATAAGCCAAGCGGCAGGCCTGACCCGCCGATCTGAAGGCCGCTGCGCCGGCCGCGTCGAGTACCGCGTCGGTGATGTAGTTGCTCTTTGGCGCGAACTTGGTGGCCTGCACCCTGACGGCCCGAATGCGGGTGACATTCTTAAATTGGCTGATCTGGCCCTCGGCGGTCAGGTAGGTGTGCAAGTTGCCTTCATTGACGAGCTGTGAGCTGACGCCTTTAATCAGCTCGGCGTCGGGCCAGAGTTGATTGCCATTCTGGTCGAAGACAAAACTGGTCTGCGCCCGCTCAAAGCGCTTATCCAGGCCGCGCACGTCAACTGCAACGGTGCAGAGCAGGGCTTTGTTCTCGTTGCCCGCGCCGTCGCCGCCTGCGCCGCTGGCCCGCCCGCCGCCGCTAGCGATGCCGTCGGTTTGGCCCGCTGAAGGCCCGCCGTAGGTATCGGGGTTGCCTCCAACTTGCCTTCCCTCGGCGTCACCGGCGGGTTGTGGAGCGCCGGCCCGCCCGCCGCCCCCCGCTGGACGGCCTGCCACCTCACCCACAGCGGGGCTGCCGCCCGCGCCGCTTCCGGTGCTGCTGCCTGCCGATTCGCGGGGCGCAGCGGGAGCGTCGGCACTCACGCCGCGACTGCCGGGCGTGCCGCGTGTGGGCGCGGTGCTGTCCGCGCCGGGGGTATTGGCCGCCGCCGCGCCGCTGCCGCCTGCCGGGGTTGCCGCTTCGCCGCTGGCGGCATTTTGCGGCCCCGAACCGCTGCCTGCGCCGGGCCGAGCCGTGACCGGATTCGCGCCGCTCTGTGCTCCGCTGCTGCTGCCACCGGTGGGCCGGGTCGCTTCGGGGGTGGCAGTGCTGCCCGCCGCATTGCTGGCATTCCCACTTGGGCGCACGGCCGTTTCTGGGGTCGGGCTGGCCGAGGCTTGGCCGCCGCTGCTTCCGCGTGCGGGCGCTGGCGATTGGCTGGGGGTTTCGCTGGGCCGGGTGGCCACCGGACTGGTATTGCGGGCCGGCGCAGCGGGAATGTCGCTGGCAGAAATCTGCGGGCGCGGTGAGACGGGCGCGGCGGGAGCGGGCGCAGCCGTCGCTGCTCGGCCTGCCCTCGGCGCGGCCTGGGCGATCTCGTTGATGGCGGGTAAGTTGCTGGCTGCGCTCTCACTGCGGCGGGCGGGCGCTGCCGCTTGCGTGCCGGGGTCGCCCGCCGCGCCGCCGCCGCGTGCCGCTTCGGTCTGCTGGGTGGGGGCGGCAGCGTCCTCGCGTCTGGGCAGAGAAGTGATCGGGGCGGGGTCTGGAGCGGGTGCAGCGGCGGCCGTCGGCGTGGGCGGTGCGGGCGCGTCGGGCGCTGCGGCGTTGGGCTGAATCTCGCGGCTGGTGGGCGCGGCTGGCGTGGGCGTTTCCACCTGAGCCGCCTGATTTTGAATAGGTGCGGGTGTGGGGCTGGGCGTCGGAGACGGCTGATCGCTAGGCGTGCGCGAAGGCTCGGTGAGGGTGGCCTGCGGCGTTGGGGTTTGCGCGGGCCTCGATTCCGGCGTCGGCTGGGTGGTGGGTACGTCGCTGGGCGGCGTCAGTGTCGCTTGTGGAGTGGGGGTCGCTTGCGGTGTAGGGGTGGCCTGCGGCGTGGGAGTAGGGGAGGGGGTCGGCGTCGGGTTGGTCGTTGGCGTCCGGGTGGGCGCGGTGCGGGCCGTTTCGGTGGGAACTTTGGGCTGCTCTTGCGGCTGCGTGTTGGGTGCGGGCGTCGTTTGGGCCGTTGGTGTTTTAGGCGCGGCCGTTTCCGGCGTGGACGACTTCTGGGGCGTAGGTTTGGGCGGCGTGGCAACCGGCGGCTTAACCACTGGAGGCGTTACTGCGGTCGGTCTGGGCACGGGCACGACTGGTTTGGGCGGCTGCACTACCACGGGCTTGGGCTTGGGCGGCTCGGGTTTCAGCGTTTGGGTCTTGAGCGGCGTTTTGGGGGTGGGCTGAACCACCGTTTTGGGCGGCGTTTTGATTGTCGCTGGCGGCGTGACGGGTTGTGTGGGCGTCAGGACTTCGGGAGCCAGCGTCACCACTTCCAGCGGAGCGCGGCTCAAATCCGGCGGAGTCAGCGAGCGGGTGGGGGCCGGAGGGCGCAGCGCCAAAATGCCCAGCAGCAAGGCCGCGTGAACAATGAGGGTAACGCCCAGCGCCCGCGCCCGGTCAGCGTTGTCAGGTGGCAGCACTCGAACGGTCAAGGCCGACTCCTTTGGTGAATAGCTGGCG
The DNA here is from genome assembly GCF_007280555.1 of Deinococcus detaillensis. Classification (NCBI taxonomy): domain Bacteria; kingdom Thermotogati; phylum Deinococcota; class Deinococci; order Deinococcales; family Deinococcaceae; genus Deinococcus; species Deinococcus detaillensis. Next base: position 52,522 of record NZ_VKDB01000006.1, read on the forward strand.
ATGAAGTCAAGGAGAGTGCGGCAGTCTTCACGGCGCTTATTTGCTCCCGGTCTTGGTGCCGAGGGCCAGGCGCTCGCCGCCGGCTTTCTTGATCACGTCCATCACCTGCACCACGCCGCCGTAGTTGCCTTTTTCATCGGCCCGCAGGCCCACCGTGCCGCCCGACACCTGAAGCAGAGGCTTAAGCTGAGCGCCCAGTTTGGTCAGGGTGGTTTCTTTGCCGTTGAGGTACAGCTTGCCAGAGCGCTCCAAGCTGACCACCGGCAATTCGGGAGTTTGCTGCACCGTCTGCGAAGCGCGGGGCAAATCCAGCGGCAAAGCGTTTTGGCGGGCGTTGAGGTTACTGGTCAAAAAGAAGAAAATCAGCAGCAGCAACACGATGTCCACCATCGGCGCAAAATCAAAAGTCAGCGGCTGTTCTTCCCGGAAGCGGCGTCTCATAAGGCTTCCAAAGGGGGCCAGGCCTTTTGTGTTTTAGGAGTTGTTGCAGTGGCCGGAGTCCGCTTCATGGCGTTTTGCTGCCCTCGAAGGTGAATTCCAGCGGAGCAATCGGCGCGGCCTGGGCGTTGGTCTGGGCCGCTGGACGGGCGGGAGCAGCCCGCACGGGCGCAGTGGGCACCACCACGCTCAACCAAGCCGGAAGTTCCTCGCGCACCCGCTCGGCCCCCGCTGCGATTCGGTCGGCGCGGGAACGCAGAGCGTTGCGGGCCACGTACGCCACAATCGCCACGATCAGGCCGCCCGCCGTATTGATCAGCGCTTCGCTGATGCCGGTGGCAAGCTGCGAAGGCGTGGGCGCGGTGGTCTGCGAAAAGACGATAAACGAGCGCACCATTCCGATCACGGTGCCGAGCAAACCGATCAACGGCGCGATCTGGGCCACCGTGCCCAGCGCACTGATGCCCGCGTACAACCGGGCGTCTTCTTGCAAGATGGCTCCGTTCATGGCGGCCTGCGCGGCGTCGATGCCCCGGTCGGCTCTGGCGAGTCCGGCCCGCAGCACATTGGCGGTGGGGGTCTGCAAACCCGAATAATCAATTTCGGCCAGCGCCGCCGCTCCGCCCGACTCGGCAGTCACGGCCCGCGTGCGCTCGATCAGGGCCGCAGAAGCAGAATCCTGACCCAGCCTAGAGAGTTCCAAGACCCGCAGCGTCGTCAGGTAGATGGTGTAGATCGACAGCGCCAACAACACCCACAGCAGCGGCCCAGCGGCCTGAATCAGGGAAAGGACATTCACCCTTTACCTCTTAGCATAGCCGTCTATGGCAAGCGTGAAAAATGCCTCGGCCTTCTCATCTTGGAGCTTCCCGAATCCGCACTAAACCACTCGACTTTAGGGGTGCTGAGCCGTTAGAATGGGCCAGTAAGTAGGAATGATTCCTAAAAGCAGCTTCACATCCTAAGGAGAGTTATGACCGAAGATACCACCAGTCCGCAGCAGAGCGCCCCGCACCAAATCGAGATCCGAAACCTGCACGCTTGCGTCGGGGACTTGCAGATCCTCAAGGGCATCGACCTGATCGTGCCGCGCGGTGAGCTGCACGCGGTGATGGGGCCGAACGGCAACGGCAAGAGCACCCTCGCCAAAGTCATCGTCGGCGACCCTGAGTACACCGTCACCGAAGGCGAGATCCTGGTCGACGGTCAGAACATTCTGGAAATGGAACCCGACGAGCGTGCCCGCCTCGGCCTCTTTCTGGCCTTCCAGTACCCGGTTGAAATTCCGGGCGTGACCATCGCCAACTTCCTGCGCCTCGCCATGCAGGCCCGCAAAGCCGAGGGCGAGGAAGTCAGCTTCACCGAGTTTTACAACAAGCTGCTGGCCGCCCTCAAAACGTTGGAATGGGACGAGAGCATCGTGGAGCGCTACCTCAACGCGGGCTTTTCCGGCGGCGAGAAAAAGCGCAACGAAATTTTGCAGATGCTGATGCTCGACCCCACCTACATCATCATGGACGAAACCGACTCGGGCCTCGACGTGGACGCCCTCAAGATTGTGGCCAGAGGCGTCAACTCGATGCGCGGCGAGAATCTCGGCGGTTTGATCATCACCCACTACCAGCGCCTCTTGGATTACATCATCCCCGATAAAGTCCACATCATCGTGAACGGAAAAGTAGTGCAGTCTGGCGGCCCCGAACTCGCCAAGAAGCTGGATTCGCAGGGCTACGAATGGGTCAAGGAATTGGCTACAGCCTGAGCCGTTTCGCCTCGCTGCCCGCACCATCTATACACTCTAAGGAGTTCAAATGACCATTAATCCCGCAGTCAATGACATCAACACCGACTATGAATACGGTTGGAGCAATCCTGAGAAGTACGCCTTCAAAGCGCCCAAAGGTCTGAGCCGCGAAGTCGTCGAAATGATCAGCAAGACCAAAGACGAACCCCAGTGGATGCTGGACTTCCGCCTCAAAGCATTGGACATCTTCTACAGCAAGCCGATGCCGACTTGGGGCGCGGATTTGAGCGGCCTCAACCTCGATGAAATCTACTATTACATCAAGCCCGAGGGCATGAACGCCCGCAGCTGGGACGATGTACCCGAGGACGTGAAAAAGACCTTCGAGCGATTGGGCATTCCCGAAGCCGAGCGGGCTATGCTGGCCGGTGTGGGCGCACAGTACGAATCGGAAATGGTGTACCACAACCTCAAAGAAGAGTGGGAAAAGTTGGGCGTGGTCTTCCTCAGCATTGAAGACGGCCTCAAAGAATACCCTGAGCTCTTCCGCGAGCATTTCGCCACCATTATTCCGCCGGAAGACAACAAGTTCGCGGCCATCAACTCTGCGGTTTGGAGTGGCGGCAGCTTTGTCTACGTCCCCAAAGGCGTCAAGGTGGACATCCCACTGCAAACCTATTTCCGCATCAATGCCGAGAGCAGCGGTCAGTTTGAGCGCACCCTGATTATCATTGATGAAGGCGCTCAAGCGCATTACATCGAGGGTTGCACCGCACCTGCCTATAACGCCGACAGCTTCCACTCGGGCGTCATTGAAATCGTGGTCAAAGAAGGCGCACGCTTCCGCTACAGCACCATTCAAAACTGGTCGCACAACGTCTACAACCTTGTCACGCAGCGGGCCGCCGTGTACGGCAATGGCGTGATGGAATGGGTCGACGGCAACCTCGGCAGCAAAGTCACCATGAAGTATCCGGCCTGCTACCTCCTGGAAGAAGGCGCACGCGGCGAGATCTTGAGCATTGCGATGGCGGGACGCGGCCAGCATCAAGACGCGGGCGGCAAGATCGTTCACTTTGCGCCCAACACCAGCGGCACGATTGTCAGCAAGTCGATCAGCAAGGATTCGGGCCGTTCTTCTTACCGTGGCCTGGTCAAGATTTACGAAGGCGCGAAGGGCAGCAAAACCAATGTGGAATGCGACGCCCTCTTGCTCGACGAGGAAGCCCGCACCGACACCTATCCTTACATCGAGATTGAGGAAAAGGATGCCCGCGTGGGTCACGAAGCCACCGTCTCCAAGATCAATGACGAGCAGATTCTTTACCTGCAAAGTCGCGGCCTCAGCAAAGATCAGGCGGCAGGTTTGATTGTGCGCGGCTTCATCGAGCCGATTGCCAAAGAATTGCCACTTGAGTACGCCGTGGAGTTGAACCGGCTAATTGAGTTGGAAATGGAAGGCAGCGTCGGATAGTTGAAACCAGCACTGACCCTACTTGCCAAAATTATCTTTGGATTTGTTTTTCTAGTATGGTCGGTGCTTGCTATTACCTTTGACCCAAACATCTTGAAGCGTACTTTCTTTAGGCTTACCCATCAGGTCTATGCTCTGCAAGATATTGGCGAAAGTTATCCAAGACGTGAAGTGGCTGTGCAAGTCAAAGATACTGAGAATCCGAGTGCTGATGCCAGAAGGTGTATCGAAGCTTTTGAAATTTTCTCGTTAGATGATGGACAGACGGCGACTTGCCGAGTTTTTGTCAACCGTACTTCTTACGAGAGATTCAAAGCAGGAAATTCTACTTGTGAATTGGCGCGTGCTGTTCAAGGTGCTTATGCCTCGGCCAAAACTGCTGAAGTTTTTATGAACGAGGGCTCGCTCTGTTCGTAGTTCGGTTTCTATCCTCAAATCGAATTGTCGGGACAGCGGCTGAGCTTTCAGTAATTTCGGACGGAACTTCATTGGAAGAGAGAAGATAAACTTGAAACTCAATCACATCAACTTAGGCGTTACTGACGTTCCTGCCGCCGTCGAGATCTTCGAGCTTTTCTTTGGCCTTAAGCAGGCCGAAGGAATGCCCAGAAACGACAACATGACCTTCCTGCATGACGATGACGGCTCACTCATTTCTGTCTTCAAAAGCAAAGACGTGAGTTACCCTAAAGTCTTTCACATCGGCTTTTTGCAAGATACGCCGGAGCAAGTGCGGGCCGTTCACGCGCAACTCACAGCAGGCGGCCACCAAGTTCAAGCCCCTTACGAAAATCATGGGCGGCTGACCTTTTACTTCAATACTCCGGCTGTCTTTATTATTGAAGTCGAATCGTTCATGGGTTGATCTGATTTTCATCTTTAAGCTGCCCAAAACACTAAACATTTTGACCGGAATCCCAATCTCAACACAGTGGACTGGCAAAAGGAGAACCCCACCGCATGACCAATTCCCCATTCTCTGACCAACTCGCTGCCCACACTGGCCCCGACTGGCTGAATGCCAAGCGCAAGGCCAGCTTCGATCTCTTCGACACGCTCGAAGTGCCTCACAGCGGCGTGGAAGCCTGGAAGTACACCCAAGTCACCATCGATTTCGCCAAGCTGCGCCCGCATCCCAAGCGCGATATGGTCGCCGACCTCTCGGCCTTGCCTGCCAGCGTGCGCGAACGTCTGAGCAGCACCGACGTGGGCGCATTCTTGGTGATGGACGGCCCCGACGTGGTCTACCGCACTGAGTTGCCCACCGAGCTGAGCGCCAAAGGCGTGATCTTCACCGATCTCAAAACGGCGGTGGAGCAGTACCCCGACAAGGTTCAGCAGTACCTCTACAGTGTGGTTCCCGCTGAAGTGCCGGACGACACCACCATTGCCGCGCCCGGCACCACGCCCAGCAAATCACCCGATCCCAGCGAGGGCAAGTTCAGCGCTCTGGCGGCGGCCCTGTGGACAAACGGCGCGTTCGTCTACGTGCCGCGCGGCGTAGAAGTCGAGCTTCCGCTCGGGTCGTTCCGCGTGATGAGTGAGGCCGGCACCTACACCGCTACCCGTACCCTGGTGGTGGCCGAAGAAAACGCCCAAGTGACTTTTATCGACGAGCAAGACAGCGAAGACTTGCCCGGCACCTACGCTATCGGCGCAGTCGAACTCGTTGTCAAAGACGGCGCTCGCCTGCGCTACGTCAGCATCCAGAACTGGGGCAAGGGCGTCACCCACATTCAGCGCCAGCGCGGCGACGTGGGCCGTGACGCGACCCTCAACAGCCTCGTGGTCACGATGGGCGGCACCCTCAGCCGCACCGAAATGCAGAGCCACTTGCGCGGGCAAGGCTCGAGCAGCGAAATGCTGGCGCTCTACTTTGCCAACGAAGACCAGCACTTTGACCACTACACCCTCCAGCATCACGCCGCGCCCAACGCTTACTCCGATTTGCTCTACAAAGGCGTCAGCGACGACCAAAGCGTGGGCGTGTTCAGCGGCATGATCAAAGTGGACCTGGGCGCACAAAAAACCGACGCCTACCAAAAGCACCGCACCCTGATGCTCAGCAGCGAAGCCCAAAACTTCAGCGTGCCGCAGCTGGAAATCAACGCCAACGATGTGCGCTGTTCGCACGGCTCCACCACCGGCCCAGTGGATCAGGAGCAGCTTTTCTTTCTTCGTTCACGCGGCATCAGCAAAGAGTTGGCCGAGAAAATGCTGGTCACCGCTTTCTTGGAAGACGTGCTGGGGCGCGTGCCGCTGCAGAGCGTCGTCAAGTACATCGAAGGCATTATTGCCAAAAAGGTCGGCGCAGCCTAAACCACAACTGAGTGCTTGGACAGTCAGCCTCCGGTGTGGAGCTGGCTGTTTTTTTGGTCGCTGCAAAGAAGCTAAACAGGAGCAAATCGATTCTTCATGGGCAAAACCAGATTGGAAGCGTTTTCGGATGGTGTGCTGGCGAGCATTATTACCATTATGGCGTTGGAACTTGGAGCGCCTGAATGCTGCGAAAGTGTGTTATTCCCGACCAGCGGATCGAGCGAGTGCTGGCTGAGGAGGAAGTACTATCGGGCAGACAAAAACGAAAAAGCAAAAGCCCGTAGATGAATCTCCACGGGCTTCGGCTTTACTGGGGACTTACTGCAAGCGCTTCATGATGTCTTGCAGGCTTTGTGAGTCGGCCCAGTCCATTCCGGCCTGCACGTAGGTCATGGCCGTTTCCTTGTCGCCGCGTTGCAGGGCGATGTAAGCCAGTTTGGCGGCGCTGAGCGAGGCCCACTGCTTTTCGGTGTCGCTCAGGTCGTTGAGGTTCGACCAAGCGTTGTAGGCGTTGATCCACCACTGGGTCTTGGTGTAAAGCTGCGCCAAGTAAGCTCCGTAAGCACGGTCAGTGCTCATGGTGGAGGCGATGTAAGCCTGATCCACCGCCCCTTTCCAAAGGGTGCGGTCATAAAAGGCGGCGGGATAAGCCACGTCAGCCTGCACCGCGAGTTCGCTGGCGCGGTTGAAGTGGTCGCTGGCCGTCATGGTCATCGAATCCGACATGGCCGGATCAGCTGGAGCGGTGTCTTGTGCGCTGGCCAATCCTGCCAGAGCAAACGCTGTCAAAATGAGAATCTTTTTCATATCAACATGTATCTTAAGACGCTAATGTGCAGGACGTCTACGACTTAACCCGCTCTTGAGCCTTGCTTTAAGAGAATGTAAAGGAGAATCCATTTTGCCGCTCGCTTCATTTACCCGACGTTCACTGTTTTTTCCGCTGCTGTGCGCTTCTTTCTCGGTGGCCTTTGCTCAAACGCCTACCGTGGGCGCAGCCCCTCCCATCACCTGGTCAAAAAACATCAAGGCCCTCGGTGCCCTGAGTGTGGCCGACAACGGCGACGTCGTGCTGATCGGCTCGGACGCCAAGTTGCGCCGCTTAGACAGCACTGGACAAGAAAAATGGGCCTTCGCTTTAGGCGACATTGGCCGCGCCGCGCCGGTCATTACTCCTTCCGGCGTCACGCTGGCGGTGGCCTACGACGATAACCTGTACGCCATCGATGCCAGCGGCAAGAAGCTCTGGAATGTGCGTTTTGACGGTGATTTGTATGCCTCACCCGCGCTGAGGTCCGACGGCAGCATCGTGGTGGCCAGCAGTGGCGGCACGGTTTATGCCCTGAACAGCCAGGGCGGACAGCTTTGGAAATACAAAGTCGGCTCTCCCATCTACAGCAGTCCTATCGTCGCCTCAGACGGCAGCATTTACTTCGGCACGCAGGGCAATCAGGTGGTGGCGCTGACTGCAGATGGACAGCTCAAATGGCGCTTCCGCACCGGCAGCACCGTATTTGGCAGCCCCGCTCTGGACGCGGCAGGCAACCTCTATTTCGGCTCTGGCGACAAGAAAATCTACAGCTTGACCCCCGGCGGCGAGTTGCGCTGGACGCGGGCCACCGCTTCGTTTGTCAATGCCAGCCCGATCATTACTTCAAAAGGCTTGGTGGTGGTGGGCAGTTACGACGGTAATGTTTACGCTCTGAGCGACGCCGGACAAGACGTCTGGGTGTATCCGGCGGGCGCGGCCGTCGCGGCCCCAGCCGCCGAGTTGGTGGGCGGCGCGGTGGTGGTCGGCGATATGGGCGGCACCTTGCACTCCATCGGTGAGGGTGGCAAAGCGCTATGGACACTCAAAACCGGCGAGCGGATCGACACCAGCGTGAATGTCAGCTCGGCGGGGATGCTGTATTTTTCCACGGCCAGCGGCAAGCTCGATGCCATCGCCAATCAGCCGCCCCTCGCGGACGGCCCGTGGACGTACTACCGCAGCGTGGCGGCTGGCTATGGCCGCCCTCCAAGCAGCACTGAGGCCGCCGCGCTGACGGCCCTCAAGCGTCCCGCCGCTCAAAAAGCGCTGGCCCTGATCGCCCAGCAAGCGCTGATTGCCCAACAGCCTGTGAATCAGCAGCCTGCGCCCAAGCCGCCAGTCGCGCCGCAGCCAGCCTCGAAGCCCGCTGCCCCGTCAACCGCAGCCCCGCCAATTGCCCCTTCACCAATCACAGCCAAGCCGCAGCCCTCTCCCGCTCCAGTGGCTTCAAAACCAACCTCACCCGTCCCCACCGCTCCGCCCGCTGCCAAGCCTGTGGTGGCCGCTCCGCCTGCTGCCCCGGCCCCGGTAGTGCCTGCTCCGGCTCCGAAGCCGCTAGTACTTACCGCTGATCCTGCCGCGCTTGCTCTTTCCGCTGGAGCCAAAGCACGCGCCGACCAAGGTCAAATCGTGTTGCCGCTGCCGGAAGTCGTGGGAGCGCTCGGCGCTCAAATCCAAGTCCAAACGCCGCGCAGCGTCACTGTGCAGCTCGGCCCAGACAGCAGCACGTTGCCGGTGCGAATGCTGGGCAGTGGAGAGACCCGTGGGGCGTGGGTGGCCCTGAGTGATTTAGAGCGCCTGCGTGTGGGCGATCAATTGGGCCTGAACTCCTACGCCAAAGGCGTTTATCGTTTGCAGCTCGGCAGCAGATTAGCGCTCAGCTTCAAGTTGAATCTCGCCAAACTGCTGCCTTTTATGCCCGCCAAAGAATTTCCAGACGTGGTGGAGCGCCCCGCCAAACCATAAAGAGCAGGCGCTGAACGTCAGTTTCCCAACACATTCAGCGCCCAGTAGCTTTTAGAGTGAAAGCATGAAAGCCATTTGGAACGGTCAAGTCATCGCCGAGAGTGATGACACGGTAGTGGTAGAAGGCAACCAGTATTTCCCACTCAGCAGCGTCAAGGCAGACTTTTTGACGCCTAGCGAAACCCACAGCGTTTGCCCGTGGAAAGGCACGGCCAGCTACTACGGCTTGTCAGTGGATGGCAAGAGCAACCCTGACGCCGCTTGGTATTACCCTCAGCCCAAAGACGCCGCCAAACAAATCAAAGACCATGTGGCGTTTTGGAAAGGAGTGGAGGTTCGGGCTTAGCGCTTTTCATTTGCGCCAGCAAAAAACCGTGAGGAGCCTCAAGTCTTGGCTCCTCACGGTTTTTTGGTTGAGTGGGTTTAGGGCTTGGTGGGCGTGCTGGTGGAGTCAGGAGCGGGGGTCGTGGTCGCAGGCGTCTTGGCCGGCTCAGTACCGCTCGCGGCGGGCGGCGTGGTCACAGGTGTTGTCGTGACAGGCGGTGTGGCGGGTGTGGCAGGCTTAGGTGCAGCCGCCGCGATCCGTTTTTCCTGGGCGGCCAGCACGGCGCTGAGCTTGTTATCCACCTTGATGTCTTTCATCTGGGCTTTGATATACGCTTGCCCCGCTTCGGCCCGCTTCTGGGCCAGCAGTTGCGAGCGAATCACCGCGTCCACTTCTTTGAGCGGCTTGACATTGGCCCGCACCAGATCGGTGACGTAGGCCACGCTGTAAGTCTTGCCGTTCTCGATCACGTCGCTGACGCTGCCTTCACCGGCGGGGCGCAAGCTGGAGGTGTCGAACACGGCTTTGGACAAAGCGGGACTGAGCGCCGCGTCGCCTGCCGTGACGCTGCCGCGCTCCGAGACGGTGCCTCCGGCTTTGCTGGCAGCCTGCACAAAGTTCTTGCCGTCAAAACTCTGGCGGAAGGCCAGCGCTTTGGCGCGGTCAGTAAACACCGCTTCGCTGAGCGTGGCGCTGGCCTTGGTGGTGTACTTGGCGACGTTTTGTTGGTAGTCCTTGATCACGTCTTGGTCAGTAACCGAGGCGTCTTTGGAGCCGTAGAGGGCCAGTTGCTGAGCCAGATTGGCGCGGCTGCCCACCAAGTCCAGTTTCTTGTCGGCCACGATGGTCGGCGCGGCGTACTGCTCAATGAGCTGCTCGGCAATACCGGGCTTGAGAAACTGGTTGACCATGCTGCCGGCTTGATCGGCAGGGACTTGTTGCAGCAGCGAAGCGAACTGCTGGTTGCCGACGACGCCGCTCAGCACATCCGAATAGGGGATGTCTTGGCCGCCCACAGTCGCAACGGTGGGGTTGTTGATCTTCCACGCGGGCAGCACGTAATCGATCTTGGCGGTTTTGCGTAGGCCGTCAAACCACTTTTCGGCGGCGGCGGTCTGAAGGAGCTGGTTGACCTGATCGGTGATCTGCTTTTTGACGCTCTCGTAGGACTTGGCGGCGGCAGGCACGAACTGCTCCACCTTGACGATATAAAACTTGCCGCCCGAGGAAATCACGTCGGTCAGGCCGCCGCCGGTCAGGGCAAAAGCCGCCGCGCTGACTTCCGGTGGCAGAGCCACTTGAGTCACTGCTGCGGGCTTGCCGCCTGTCACGGGGCCGAGTGCGCCGCCACGGTCTTTGAACTCGGTGCTGTTTTCGCGGGCCAAAGTCGCAAAATCCGAGCCGCCCTTGAGTTGGGCCAGCAGAGCAGTAGCTTTGGCTTTGTCGGCCACCACGATTTCGCGCCCGATGATGCGGGCCTCGTCTTGGAGTTGATCTTTGTTGAGGCTGTAAAACTGCTTGAGCTGGGCTTCAGTGGCCTTGGGAGCCGCGTCCGCAATTGATTTTTGCTTTTTCTGAATCGCCAGTCCCGATTGCACTTCCTCACGGTAGGAGGCGTCGGTAAAGCCGATTTGGGCGAGGCGATCCACCCAAGCTTTGTTGTCGGTGAGATTGTTGCCCTTGCGGACTTTGTCTACTTGCTCATTGACATCGGCGCGGCTGATGTTCTCGCCGCTGCTGGCGGCCTTGAGCAGCGCGTTCTCGATTCGGCTTTCCACCGCCACCGTCTTGAGGTCTTCGCCCAAAATGCCTTCGGTGGTGGCGCTCAGCACCGGGTTGCTGCGTTGAAGCGCCTGAATTTCTTCCACCGTTACGGTCTGGCCGTTCACGGTGATGGCAGGCGTGCCGCTCGACTGCTTGCCAAACAAACTGCCGACGTTGGGGGTAAACTGATAAACCAGCCCCACCACCAACAAGACGGCCAAAAACCCCAGCAGGACGCTGGTGAGTACCTTTTTGTTCACTTGATTCCTCCTTGTGGTCATGCTAAGTTACTTGAGCTTTGCTGCTTCTCGGCGGCTTAGAGCCACTTCCGCACCCGTAGCTCAGTTGGATAGAGTGTTGGCCTCCGAAGCCAAAGGTCATAGGTTCAAGTCCTATCGGGTGCACCACCCTAAGCCGCGCCAGTTTCTTGCTGGAGCGGCTTTTTTTGATGGTACTCGGCCAACCTTTTCGGTTTGGAGAGGCGCTTTTTTCCGGCACACGGGCGCAAGTCTAGCACGTGCTTTTGGGGCTGTATGACGCTCAGGTGAGCAGCATGGGAGGGGCGGTGGGGGCTGAGATTTGGACATCGGTAGGGCATCTGTTTCAACTCGAAACTGTTCAATAGACGTCGGGGCGATCACCCACGCCGCCGACCAATCCCTGGAACTCCGTGAAATATTTTCATTCGGCAACTTTTAAGACACTTCACTTACCATCTGCATAGCGGCGATGTGCTTTACTACTGCCCATGACTTCACCTGCTGCTTCTGGATTGCCTGCCACGGAACAACTTTCGGTCGCCATCGTCGGCGGCTCCGGCTACGCGGGCGGCGAGTTTTTGCGCCTCGCCTTGTCGCATCCTCACCTCAAGGTCACGCAGGTCACGTCTGAGCGCAACGCCGGAATGCCGGTGCCGTTGGTGCATCCCAATTTGCGCTCGCTGACCAACCTCAAATTCCGCAAACTGGCCGACCTAGAGGCCGCCGACGTGATCGTGCTGGCCCTGCCGCACAACTCGGCGGCCAAGCAGATCGAGACCTTTGAAGCGCTGGGCCAAGTCATCATTGATCTGTCGGCGGATTTCCGGATCAAAGACCCCGAACTGTATGCCCAATACTACGGCGAAGCCCACCCTGCGCCCCAAAAGCTGAGCGAGTGGGTCTACGGCAATCCCGAACTCCACCGAGGGGACTTGAGGGGAGCCACCCGCATCGCCTGTGCGGGCTGCTTTGCCACCTCAGTGATTTTGGGCCTCTACCCGCTGCTCAAGCTCGGCACGGTGTTGCCCAAAGACATTATCGCCACTGGGCTGGTCGGCTCGAGCGCGGCGGGCGCGAGCAGCAGCGACGCCTCGCACCACCCTGAACGCGAGGGCAGTTTGCGGGTCTATAAGCCGGTCGGCCACCGCCACACCGCCGAGGCGATTCAGGAGTTGCCTGGCAGGTTTCCCCTGCACCTGACCGCCATCAGCACGCCCCGCGTGCGCGGCATTCTGACCACCATCCAAACGTGGCTGCCCGACGGCTACTCCGAGCGCGACGTGTGGGGCGCTTACCGTGAGATCTACGCCGAGGAGCCGTTTATCCGCATCGTCAAGATGCAAAAAGGCATTCACCGCTACCCCGATCCCAAGTTGCTCGACGGCACCAACTTTTGCGACATCGGCTTTGAACTCGACGTGGACACGGGTCGGGTGGTGCTGATGTCAGCGATTGACAACTTGGTCAAGGGCACGGCGGGCCACGCCATCCAGTCGCTCAACATCGCACGCGGCTGGGACGAGCGGGCCGGGCTGGGCTTCGCGGGGCTGCATCCGGCCTAAAGCGGGCTGAGCATCGCACGGCTGCGTAGCAAGTATTGATGAAGCTTCACCCGCTTATTCTCAAAGGGAATGAGCCAAAAGGCGGACGTTTACTAACCGGCATACCCGTATGCTAAACGCATGACGCGCCGCCCGCTGCTCAAGCTTTTGCCCATTTCGTCGTTGTGGAATCCTCGCCCGTCTCTGACACTTTCCGGCGTGGTTTTGGGCGTGCTGCTTTGTCTGCCCGCCCAAGCGGCCACGCTGGTTCGCAGCCAGCCCAGCGCCCCCCTGATCAAAGTCTCGCTGTCTCAACCTGCGTCTACTTCAACGGTCCCCAAGCCTGTTCTTCCCAGTTCTGCTCCTTCCAGCCCCGCCACCAGTTACAGCATTCCTATGTTGATTCCCAAGGTCATTTCCCGTTTTCCACACGATCCCAATGCGTTTACCGAGGGCTTTGAATTGGTGGGCAGTACCCTCTTTGAAAGCACCGGTTTGGTGGGCCAGAGCAGCATTCGCCGCACCAATTTGCAGAACGGCGAGGTGCTGCAAAGCCGAGTGCCGCCGAGCAGCAAAGTCTTTTCCGAAGGGCTGACGGTGCTGGGTGAAGTGGCGTATCAACTGACTTGGCAAGACGGCTTGGTGTACCTCTACAACGCGCAGAATCTCAGAAGCCTCGGCCAGTTGCGCTACCGGGGCGAGGGCTGGGGACTGACCAATGACGGCAAATCGCTGATCATGAGTGACGGCTCAGATACCCTCTACTGGCGTGACCCACTGAGCTTTGCCGTGACCAAAAAGCTCAGGGTCACGGCGGCGGGAGCAGGCATCGACAAGCTCAATGAACTGGAATATCTGGACGGCTTTGTCTATGCCAATATCTGGCTCAGCAACAAAATTGCCCGCATCGACCCGCTGAGCGGCAAAGTCACTGCTTGGATCGATGTCAGCAATCTGGCCCGTGAAGCGCAGGCCGCCGCCGCGAAAAATGGCCGAGAACTCGGCTTTGACGACGTGCCCAACGGCATTGCCCACAACGCTGCCAAGGGCACTTTGCTCCTGACCGGCAAGCGCTGGCCGCTGGTCTTTGAAGTCAAGCTGCCGTAAAGCGCAGAGCTGCTCAATCAGCGGGAGACCAGAAAAGTGGGGGAGGAGCAATTTCGCGCTCCTCCCCCGCTTTTGAACGTTTTCGGCGTTACTGCACGTTCAAGGTGATGGTGCTGATCGGAGTGCTGGTCAAGTCTTTACCGGAGCGCACCACATAAGTGATTTCGCCTTTGCCGGGATTGCTGCTGTAGCTCCAGCCGCACGAGCCGCTGACGGGCAAGGCTTTGTTGCCCACCACCCGCTCGCCGCGTTTGACGGCCACCGTGTAGCCCGCGCCGGAGCCTTGCCCGCCGAACCGGAACGGCGAGGAGACATTCTGGCCGTCGGTGAGAGACAGAGTGAACGCCTGAGTGCAGGCCGCAGCGTCGCCCGTGGCCGCGCCGACGGTGACGTCTGTGGTGGCCTGACCGCCTTCGCTGCTTACCTGGTACTTGTGCTGGCCTGCTGCGGGCGAAGGCACGTTCAGCGTCCAAGTGCCGTCACTGCCCACCGTGGCTGCTCCGATGTTTGCGCCGTCCTCGAGAACCGTGACGGTTTGGCCCGCCGCGCCGCTGCCGGTCAGATCAAACGCGCCCGCTACCTTGCCGCTCGGCGCATTGATGGTGGGTAGAGTGGGTGAAGTCGCCGCATCGGTACTGACACTGGCCGCCGTATCCGTTTGGGCTGTTCCTGTCTGCGTTTGATCGTTGGCTGCCGGAGTGGCCGCAGCGCTGCTCTCCGCTGCTGCCCCGTTTGCCGCGCCCGCCTTGATACGGAGTTGAGCGGTGTCACTTCCGCTGCTGACTTCGTAGGTGTGTTCGCCGCTGGTGGGCGCAGTGATCTCGGCGCTCCACTTGCCGTCTTGGCCCACCGCAGCGGTGCCGATTTCGCGGCCCGCTTCTTTGATGCTCACCGTTTGACCGGCCTTGCCCACGCCGCGCATGCTAAAGCTGGCGGCGGGCAAAGCAGCATTGGCCTGTGGCTCAGTCACGTTAAAGGCGTTGGTCGCTGCCATGTCGGTGCCTGTGGATGCGCCCGTTTCCATGCTCGTCTTGCGGTTCTGGTTGGCCAAAAAGTAGCCGCCTGCCAGCAACAAGGCGGCCAGTGGAATCGCCCACAGCCAACCCGCGCCGCGCCGCCGTTCCTCGCTGGGGGCCGCAGTGGGCTGGGCCGCTTGAGCAGGCTTCACCGTGTTGAAACCGCCGATCAGCGCGGCGAGGCCCACTGGAAGGAGTGCGCCGAGCTGAGGCCGCACAGACAGCAGCAGCGCTCCCAAGCCCGCCGCGCCCAGTGAATTGCTGCGGGCGTGCTCGAGCAGCAGCTTGAGCAGCAGCGGCAAGCTGAGGTGACTCAGGCGCGTCACCGCGCCGCTGGGTACATTCAAGTTGCCAGCGATTTGCCCGTTGATGGTGTCTGCGTTGCTGCCCAGCAAAACGGGAGCTGCCGAAACACCTACTTTTTCGAGGTCATCCAAGCTGCCGGGGCGCTCCAGCAAGGTATCGATGGCCCCGCCGGGCACGCTGGTGGCCAGGTCGAGCAGTTGCTGTCCGCCCGCCGGAAGCTGTGTGTGGGTACTCAGGGCGTCGAGTTGCAGCGGCCAGAGAGCGTTCAGGGCAGTCTCGGCTTGCACTGGGGTGAGGCCGGCGTGGGCGGCGAGTTGCCGGGCAGTCGAAGCGCCGAGGTGGCTGCGTAAAAATTCAAGGAGATCCATTTTTCCTCCAAAAGGAAAGCGGGGGGCTTAAGCTGGAAGACAGCAGTGGTGCGGCTGCCTCCAAAAAAGCGTGCTAGAGAAAATTAGGGAGTGGTGACTCGGAAGCCGAACCACAAGGCCATCTGGAGAGACGTTGAACCTATTTGATTGTTTCACGGGCTTGCCGAGGCCGCTTACATCATGACGTTAAAAAATGCACATTTTTGAAGTGGCCCGCTCAAGTCGAGTGGAAGTCGAAAAGGCCCGCCTCCGATGGACGAACGTCCGTCCCGAAAGGATTAGGCTGAGCAAGATGACTGGTAGAGCCGAGACTCAAGCGCCCCGCTGGCTTTTGGCTGGCGCGGCGGGCCAAATTGGCACCACACTCCGGCAGGGGCGGCGCGGCCATGACGAGGTGCTGCGCCTGACCGACATGGCTGAGATGGCGGTGGCAGCGTGTAGCGAAGAAGTACAGTGCGGTGAAGAAGGTATGCTCGCCGACCTCAGCCAAGTGATGGACGAGGTAAACGCCGTGATTCATCTGGGCGGTATTCCTGACGAGGACACTGACGAGCGGATTCGCGCCGCGCACCGAGCGGGCGTCCGGCGCATGGCATTTTGGAGTCCGTGGCGGTTCGCATCTGCTTGTTGTTGCCGCAGCCGCTCGAAGCCCGCCATCTCGTCGCTTGGTTCTCGCGGCGTGACGCTGTGGCACGCACACGCCTTCGCCGCACCGGATACCAGCTCTTTGACAGTAGCGGGCATCAGCGCCAACACCCAAAGCTGGCTGAAGCCGGACGGCTGATAAGTGCTGGGCCACCAACCGCAGGGCAACGCCAAAGGTTACGCCGCCGAGGTTCGGGGTATTCAGCTTCCCTAGAGTAGTAGCGCCGAGCGTTCTCAAGTCGACGTTTTCACGCACCTGGAATACCGGGGCCACGCTCAGACAGCGCCTTGATTCGCTTCTTCTCCCCCACTTTACTGACCACCCACCGCTCCCTCTCAATCGCCATTTGACCTACCGTTCGGTCAGCAAAAAGGAGTAAACTCAAGTCTATGACCGCTTCCCAAGGTGCGCCGGACGCCCCCGCTTTCAGTGTGGGCCGCGCCAAACTGATTTTGTTTCTGACGATCTTCGTAGCGATGTTGGGCTTGTCTGTCCTGTTTCCAATTTTCGGGCCGCTTTCACGGCAACTGGGTCTGAGCGAATCGCAAACCGGCTGGTTTTCCACCGCCTACAGCTTGATGCAATTTGTCTTCAGCCCAATCTGGGGTGCCCGCTCCGAGCGGATAGGCCGCAAACCCGTGCTGGTGATGGGCCTGATCGGCTTCTCACTGAGCTTCGGGCTGTTTGCTATCGTCGCTGATCTGGGTCTGCGCGGCGTCATCACCGGTACACTTTTATTCGTCCTGCTGGTCGGTGCCCGCTTTCTCGGCGGCATCTTGTCGAGTGCCACCCTGCCCACCGCGCAGGCGATGATGGCCGATTTGACCGACAGAGGCAACCGCGCCGCCGCGATGGGATTGATCGGGGCTGCGTTTGGCCTGGGCGTCATCTTTGGCCCCGGCCTCGGCGGTCTGCTGGCCAACTTCGGTTTGACCGTGCCAGTATATTTCAGCGCCGGACTCGGCCTCGTCACCGCTGTGCTGGCCCGCTTGACTCTGCGTGAAACCCGCGTCCCCAATACTGCTGCGCCCGCTTCCGGCAACCGCTGGGCGTTGGCGCAGGGCCCCGTCGTGGTGTTCTTGGTGATCAGCGCTCTGTTCACGCTGGCCTCGGTGGGCATGGAGCAGACCATCAGCTTTTATGTGCAGGACAATCTGAAGCTGACGGTGGCCCAAACGCCTCAGGTCGTCGGCGGAATGCTGGCCCTCTTCGGCCTGATCTCGGCGGCGGTGCAGGGCGGCGCGATTCGGCCCCTCAGCAAAAAACTCTCGCCGACCATGCTGATTCCGGCGGGCCTGGTGGTGATGGGCGCGGGCATGTTTGCCCTCAGCGCGGCGGGCGCGTTTTGGACGATGGCCGGTTCGCTGGCCCTGATCGGTATCGGCAGCGCCATTCTCGGCCCCAGCCTCTCGGCGGCGCTCTCGCTGAGCGTGAATGAAAATCAGCAGGGCCAGATCGCGGGCCTCAACTCCTCGGCGCTGGCGCTGGGCCGCATGACGGGGCCGCTGATCGGCACGGGGCTGTATCAGAGTGTCAGCCACCACGCGCCTTACATCTTGAGCGGCGGAGTGCTGGTGGTGCTGCTGGGGGTGGTGTTGGTGGTGCGGCCCCAAGTCAGGATGCCCGCGCCGGGGTAAACCGGTTCGGGCTGAGTCAATCCAGCCGCGTCAGGACTTTGATCTCAGCTCCAAAGACGAACTCGCCCACCTCGCCTTCAGGCATCAGAGGGGCGAGTTTTTCATTGAGCCACACCTGCACCTGCTCCACAGTTTCGCGGCCCGCGTCGGTGACGGCGATGGTGTTACTCTGGGTCAAAAAATAGGCGATCAATTGTTCCCGTTTCAGCTCCACAAGGTGGGTAAAATGCTCACTGTGCAGCGAAAACCCTGCCTGTCTTGCCTCTGGTTCGTCAAATGGGCGGCGGTCACGCTCGGCGCTGGGATACCGCTTCAAATACGTCTGCCACACATCCGAAAATTCTGCTTTGCCCACCAACTCGCCTGCAAACCAACTGTTGCAGATCGCCAGCACCCCGTCCAGCTTGAGGAGTCGCCGCGCCTCACGCAAGAAAGCGCCTCGCTCAAACCAGTGGAAAGCCATGAAGACCGTCATCGCGTCGGCGCAGTGATCTGGCAGCGGCAGCGCTTCAGCGGGGGAGAGGGCGTAAGTCACGCGGGGATGCGGGCGGGCGCGTGAAAGCATCTCCGGCGAGATGTCGTAAGCCCGCACCTCAATCACCAAGTCGGCCAGCGCCACACTGCACTGTCCGCTGCCGCAGGCCACGTCCACGCCGAGCGCCGTTCCTGTCAAAAAGGGCTTGAGCCGTTCCAACACCAGAGGTTGAACGTCAGGCCGTCCGGCGGCGTAGCGGGCGGCTCCATCGGCGCTGAGAAAAGGATTGGGCATAGCTGACTTTACAGGGCTGCTGAGTCGGCTTCCCCACTTCTGCTCTAAGGTGAGTTGTGCGGCGGCAGCGCCACGATCGCCAGCCAGAAGGTTTCAAACGTCCTGACCACTTCAAAAAATTCGCCCACGCTGACCGGCTTGGGAATGTAAGCGTTGACGTGCAGATCGTAACTGCGCCACACGTCGGCCTCGGCCCGCGAGGTGGTCAGCATGATGGTGGGAATGCGGCGCAGTTCGGGGTCGGCCTTCAGAACCGCCAGCAGTTCAAGGCCGTTCATGCGCGGCATGTTCACGTCCAGCAAGATCACGTCCGGCATCGGGGCGGTTTGGTAATTGCCCTGCTGGCGCAAAAATTCCAGCGCTTCCACGCCGTCACGGGCCACATGCAACCGGTTGGCGATGCGGGCTTCTTCAAACGCTTCTTCAGTCAGCATCACGTCGGCGGGATTGTCTTCGACCAGTAAAATTTCAATGGTTCTCATGAATGTCCTTCGGGGAAAAAGGGAGTGGAGACGTGCTGAGCGTTGGTGTAAGCGGCTTGGGTTCGGTCAGGGGTGGGCTCACAGCCGCCGGAGCGCGGTGCTGATACGGTAATGTAAACGAAAAGGTGCTGCCCCGTTCCAAGGTGCTGTCGATGCTGAGCTGTCCGCCGTGCCGCTCCACCACATTTTTGACCACGGCCAGCCCGATGCCGCTGCCCTCGAACACCCCGATGCCGTGCAGCCGCTGAAACACCCCGAAGATGCGCTCAAAGTAAGCTGGATCGATGCCGATGCCGTTGTCGGCCACCGAAAACTTCCACGCGTCGGGCAGCGCTTCGGCATAAACTTGCACACGCGGGGGCCGCGCCGGATCGTGAAATTTGAGGGCGTTGCCGATCAAGTTCTGAAAGACGTGGCGCAGCAGTTCGGGATTGCCCCAAGCCTGCGGCAAAGTGCCGACTTCGATGCTGGCGTCGGTGCGCTCGATCAGATGCTGAAAATCCTTGACGATACTGGCGACGAGCGGCTGAACTTCGAACAACTCGGTGGCCTTGGCGTGCTGGCGTACCCTCGAATACAGCAGCAAATCCTGAATCAGCCCTTTGAGGCGGTGGGTGGCGCTCAGCGTAAAAGCGATGTACTGATCGGCCCGCTGATCGAGTTGGCCGCTGTAGCGTTTGGCCAGCAGTTCGGTGTAGCTGCCGATGGTTCGCAGCGGTTCTTGCAGGTCGTGGCTGGCGACGTAGGCGAACTGCTCCAGCTCGCGGTTGCTGCGCTCAAGGTCGCGGTTGGTGCGCTCCAGCACGCTCTGGGCTGCCTTGAGGCCTTCCTCGCGCTGCTCCACGGCGTCGGCCATCCGGTAAAACTGGCCGCGCAGCGCCTGGACTTCCCGCACTGGCACGTCCAGCAGCATTTCGCCGTAGTGGCCCTGAGCGATGCGCTCGGCTCCGGTGTTGAGGGTTTTCAGACCCCGCGTCAGGGTGCGGGCCGAGCGCTGGGCCGCAAAAAAAACCAGCAGCAGGGCGCTGAGCAGACCGGTGATGGTGACGCTGCGGGTCAGGCGCAGGGTCATCAAACTGCTGCTGGCCGCCGCTTCGCGCCTCAGCATCTCGTTACGTTCCAGCATCGCCAGCACGTCCCGCACCGTGTCAATCAGCTCCTTCCCGTCTGCTTTTCCGATCAGCGCTGCCGCCTGCGCCGCCGAGCTGGGCCGCACCAAAATTTCCGGCTCGGCCACCCGCGTAGTCCAGCGCTCCACCAAAGTGCTGACGCGGCTGAGGTTGAGCCGCTGCTGATTACTGACGCTGAGTGTTTGGAGTTGCTTCAAGCGGATTTTCACGCTGGCGCTGCCTCTCCGGTAAGGCTCCAGATACTGCGTGTCGCCCATGATGACGTAGCCGCGAATGCCGGTTTCCATATCGATGATGTCGCGGGCCAGTAAGTTGATCAGATTGAGCCGCACCTGCGCGGCGTTGAGCTGCTGAACTTGCAGCGCGTTGCGGTCAATCCCCCAAATCACCGCCCCCGTGACGGCCAGCAGCAGCAGCAGCGGCCCCAGAAGAGGCAGCAGCAGAAACTGGGTCAGGCTTTGGGTGCTGAGGAGAACCGGGCGCAGGCGCATTCAGGATGCAGTGTAGGGCAAGTGGAAAGCAAAACGAAAAGGCCCAGCCGTGACGCGTGGCTGGGCCTCTCCTTTACACCCTTTACCCGGTCAACCGCTCCGACCTGCGCCGCAGCAGGGCGGCCACCACTTGCCGCACCAAGCTGACGGTAAGGCCGATGCCTGCGGCGATAAACGCCAGTTTTTGAAATTCGGGATTGGAGGGAAACTTGATGGTGGCGTCCACCGAGGGCGCGAGTTTGGCAGCGGCCAGAATCGGCAGGGCAAACAGCGCCGCTGCGAACGGCAGGAGGAACGGCCCCCCGGCGTGTTTGATGACCAGGCAGGCCAGCAGCGCAGTGGCGATCAGCGGGAAGATGGTCCACCACTGCTCCGGCACGCTGGCCACCGGCAAAAACGGCCAGAAGGCCAGCGAAATGGCTCCCAGCGGTAAAATGCCCAGCACAACGGCGCTGTAGCCGAACCAGTTGCCCGCTTCGTCGGCAATCAGGGTCAGCACGATCCAGGCGACCAGTTTGGTCTGCCAGTCGAGCGGTAGGGTCATCACGTAAGCCAGTGCGCCGAGGCTGAGCAAACCCAGCACCCACATCACTGCCACGAACTGCCGGTGGCGGGTCAGGGGATTGGTACGCTCAAGCCGCGTGGCCGCGCTCATGCCGTCCTCTGGCGGGCCGAGACGAGCAGTTCGGCATCTTCATCATCAAGGAGGTCGTCGTCAATCAAACTGCTGTCCAGTGGGTCGGTCAGGGCTTCGCCTTCGGCCAACTCGTCGGCCAGACTGCTGGCAGCTTTCTTGCTCTTTTTGGAAGCGGCTTTGGGCTTGGCTTTGGAAGGTTTTTTCTTGACGGCCCCCAACGCCTCTAACTCGCCCGCGTCCACGAGGCCTGCCGGATCGAGGCCAGGGCGCTCGCTTTCGCTGAGCGGTTCGGGGACCACGTCCACCATCGGTTCGGCTTTGCTAGTTGCTCCGGCACTGATCGCCTTGCTCAGTACAATGCCCGGCACCTTCCGCAAAAACTCGCCGGTGTAGCTCGTCGGGTGCGCGGCGACTTGCTCCGGCGTACCCGTAGCGACAATTTGACCGCCGCGCACGCCGCCTTCCGGCCCCAGATCCACGATCCAATCGGCACACTTCATCACGTCCAGATTATGCTCGATCACGATGAGGGTATTGCCGCCTTCCACGAGGCGCTCCAGCACTTCCATCAGCTTGCGGACGTCCTCGAAGTGCAGGCCGGTGGTGGGCTCGTCGAGAATGTAAATGGTCTTGCCGGTGGCCCGCTTGCTGAGTTCGGACGCCAGCTTGATGCGCTGCGCCTCGCCGCCCGACAAGGTGGTGGACGGCTGGCCGATTTTCATATAGCCCAGCCCCACGTCGCACAGAAGCTGCATCTTGCGCTCGATGTTGGGAATCGCCTCGAAGAAGCTGTAGGCGTCTTCCACGGTCATGTCCAGCACGTCGGCGATGGTCTTGCTGTTGTATTTGACTTCCAGCGTTTCACGGTTGTACCTTGCGCCCTTGCAGACCTCGCAGGGCACGTAAATGTCCGGCAGGAAGTTCATCTCGATCTTCATCACGCCGTCGCCCTTGCAGTGTTCGCAGCGCCCACCCTTGACGTTGAACGAGAACCTTCCGGCCAGGTAGCCGCGCCTGCGGGCTTCGGGAGTGCGGGTAAACAAATCACGGACTTCAGTAAACACGCCAGTGTAGGTGGCCGGGTTGCTGCGCGGGGTGCGGCCAATCGGACTCTGGTCGATCTCGATGACTTTATCGAGGTAATCGATGCCGGTGATGGCGTCGGCCTTGCCGGGGGTGGTTTTGGCTCCGTTCAGGTCACGCGCCAGGGTGGCGTGCAGGATATCGTGAATCAGGGTGCTTTTGCCCGAACCGCTCGGCCCCGTCACCACCGTCATGGTGCCCAGCGGCACGTCCAGCGTCACGTTCTGGAGATTATGTTCGCGTGCGCCGATCACTTTAAGGCGCTTGCCGTTGCCGCGCCGCCGCTTGGTCGGCACTTCAATCTTGAGTTCGCCGCGCAGGTATTTGCCGGTGAGGCTGTCGGGATTGGCTTTGATTTCTTCGGGCGTACCCACCGCCACCACCTCGCCGCCGTGGACGCCCGCGCCCGGCCCCATGTCCACCACGTAGTCGGAGGCCATCATGGTGTCCTCGTCGTGTTCGACGACCAGAAGGGTGTTGCCGAGGTCGCGCAGCCGCTTGAGGGTTTCGATCAGCCGTCCATTGTCTTTGGGATGAAGCCCGATGCTGGGTTCGTCGAGCACGTACAGTACGCCGGTCAGGCCGCTTCCGACCTGAGTGGCCAGCCGAATGCGCTGCGCCTCGCCGCCCGACAAGGTGTTGGCGGTTCTGTCGAGGCTCAGGTAATCCAGTCCCACATCCACCAAAAAGGTCAGGCGGGTGCGAATGGCCCGCAAGACGGGAGCGGCCACCGCCGTGCCGAAGGCGTTGAGGCCGTACTCGTAGTGGCGGGGACGGGCAACCTTGGCCGCGCCGCCGTCGTGCTGGCCGAGGTAGGGCGCGATGACGTCGTGGTTGACCTCGCCCGCTTGCAACTCTTTGAAAAACTGATCGGCGTCGAGCACGCTCATCCCGCTGGCCTGCGAGATGTTGAGGCCGCCGACGCGCACCGCCAGAATTTCTGGCTTGTAGCGGGTGCCGCCGCAGGTCGGGCAGGGTTGCAGCTCCATCATCTCTTCGAGCTTTTCGCGCATGAATTCGGACTCTGTTTCGGAGTAACGGCGATCCAAGTTGACCAGCACGCCCTCAAACTCGGTCATGAAGCGCATGGTTTCCTTGCCGCCGCGCCGGTAGACCACCTCAAAGGGTTCGCCGGGGCCTTGCAGCACGGCGTCCTGGGCCGATTTGGGAAGGTCGCGCCAGGGGGTCTTGAGTTCAAAGCCGAGATGCTCAGACAAGGCTTTGAGCTTGTCCCAGTAATACACGCCGCCGCCGGTGCCCTTCTTGCTCCACGGCAAAATCGCGCCTTCGGCGATGCTGAGTTTGTCGTCGATCACTAAGTCTGGCGAGAACTCGCGCTTGCTACCGAGTCCGGCGCAGTCGGGGCAAGCGCCGTAGGGGTTGTTGAAGCTAAACGAGCGGGGTTCCAACTCTTCCAGTACGCTGCCGTGTTCGGGGCAGGCAAACTTCTCGGAATACAGTTCTTCCTCGCCGGAATCGGGAAACAGGACGCGCAACAGCCCTTCGCCGCGTCTCAGCCCCAGTTCCACGCTTTCGGCCAGTCGGCTCCGGTCTGCTTCGCGTACGGTCAGGCGGTCGATCACCACGTCCACATCGTGCTTCTCGAACTTTTCGAGCTTGAGTTTCTCGGCCTCGTCGAGTTCGTAGAGCACCCCGTCAACGCGCACGCGGGCGTAGCCTTCGCGGCGGACATCGGCGAACAGTTTGCGGTACTCGCCCTTGCGCCCGCGCACCAATGGAGCCAGCAAAATGGCCCGCTGATCGGTGAAGCCCAGCATCAGCTTATCGGTGATCTCGCTGGGACTCTGGCGCTCAATTTTGCGCCCGCAGACCGGGCAATACGGCGTGCCGACGCGGGCATAAAGCAGGCGCAGGTAATCGTGAATCTCGGTGACGGTGCCCACCGTGCTGCGCGGGTTGTGTGAGGTGGTCTTCTGATCAATCGAGATGGCCGGTGAAAGGCCCTCGATGCTCTCCACGTCCGGCTTTTCCATCAGCCCCAGAAATTGGCGGGCGTAAGCTGAGAGCGACTCAACATAACGGCGCTGCCCTTCGGCGTAGATGGTGTCGAAGGCCAGCGTGCTTTTGCCGCTGCCTGAGACGCCGGTAATCACGATGAACTTATCGCGGGGCAGTTCAACGGTGACATTTTTGAGGTTATGTTCTCTTGCGCCGCGCACAATCAGGTTTTGCAAAACGGGAACCTTCCTTTTGAAGCGGCTTTCCCGCACCTTGCCGGGTCGCCGCATGCTTGCTAAGAATATATGTTGAGGGCAGAAGTGAAGGGGCCGCTTCTGGGTAAACGTCATATTCTACACCGTCAGGGGGGGTAAGCGTATGGGTGGAGAGGTACGGTGAGCCGGGGAAGTGAGCGGCCATTCATGTGACGCAAGCTCACCAGTTGGACGCCCATTGCTACAGGGTTTGATCAGCCCACAGCACTTGTTCGGCGTGCCAAGCGCTGAAGGCCAGATAAGCTGGATTGGTCAGATTGGCCCAGCCTGCAGCCGAGAGGCCGGTGGCTGGGAAGGAGTCATTCTTGTCAAAGAAGCCACGGCGTGAGCTGAGGTAGACGACGCGCTTCTGCCAGCACAGGGCGACAAATTCAAGATCCGGCTCCACCACGAAGAAGTCGGCGAACTGAGATGGCAAAACGTCTGCCAAGGCATGCCAGTTGATCCGCTGCAAGTCCAAGTATTCCGGAACAAAACGTCTGGGTCGGTACTTGGATTCGTAACCGAGACTGGGGCCGTTAAACTCTGGTGTCATATCGATCATGCTCCGGTTTGTCAACCCTTCATACGTTCCAGCTACAGCAAGGAAATGGCGAGTGCCGAGTAGATTCCTTGATTGAACGATCTGGTTGAAGTGATGAACAGTTCCGCCGAGAAGGAGGCCATCAAAACTATATTGGGCGCTTCCAAGTCTTTCCCCTTTGATCTCCAGCACTTGGGCAATATCTTTTGTCAGGCCGCCAAAGGATTCGATTCGGAGACCATCACGCAAAGAACCTTCGTCTGCCCAGCGCGACCAGAGGAAAAAATGAGAGCTGAACCATTCGCTCTCGATTAGAAGCTCGCGGTCTGCATAGCTCTTTCCACAGCCATGCTGGATTCTTATGCAGCGCTTCTTTGAGTCATATTCGACATAGATGCGAACCCAGTAGGACGCAAATTGATCGTAAGCTTTAATCATTCCACGGTAAATTCGGCCTCGATCTTTCTGTCTGATATGTTGCCCATCGGTTCTGTAAATTTCGTAGTAGGACGTAATAATGTTAGACACTGAAAGTGTTTCCCCTTCAGCTCATTTTCACTCAAGCCGTCTCAAGGTCAATCGGGCGTCGGGCGACAGGTTGGCCGAGTGAAACGGCTTCATTTTAAAGTCTTCAGGGAACAGCTCGAAGCGGCCATGCGTGACCGTGGTTGCCAGCATGGTTGCCAGCAGCGCCTCGGCCATGCCCGCCCCCAAACAGGTGTGCGCTCCAGCACCGTAAGGCTGGAAGGCTCCTTTTTGTTTGTGCTCGTGGCGCGGTTCCAGAAAGCGGTCGATGTCGAAGCGGTCTGGCTCGGCAAAGAGTTCCGGGTTGCGCTGGGCGGCGAAGAGGGCCATCAGCAGTTTCTCGCCTTTCTTGATGGGGAAGCCCTGAATCTCGAAATCCTGTTTGGCGGTGCGCGGCAGATTGTTGGCGATGGGATGGAGCCGCATCACTTCCAGCACCACCGCGTGCAGCACCTTCAGTTCGCGCAGTCGGGCGGCAGGCAGGCCAGCTTCGACAAGCGGACGCGCCTCGGCCTGTACCCGTGCCAAGACCTCGGGTCGGCGGTACATCTCGTAGAGGCACAGCGAAAAAACGCTGACCACCGTGTCCAGACCGGCCATATAGGGGATCAGCATCATAAACAGCAGTTCGTCGCGGTTGAGCAGATCGGGACGCTCGTTCATCAGGCCGCGCAGATCGGCGACGTAGGTCGATGACAGAGCGGGCAAACCCTCCGGCGTATCCGCTTGATCGAGAATGTCTTGCGCGATGGCGCGGGCGCTCTGTTGGGCCTTCAGATAAACTGGGCGGCGCAGGGACGAGGGCCGGGCTGAGCCGACAATATGCACCGCCAGTTGGGCGTGCCAGTAGGTGATGAAATCATTTAGATGGGGGCCAGGACGGCGTCCTAGCGTCAGGGTGCCGATGCAGTCGGCCACCAGCCGCTGCGCGAAGGGAACGACCTTGAGGTGGCCGCTGACCCGAGTCTGGTCGAGCGCCTGACGGGTCAGATTCATAATCAGTGGGAGTTGCTCCAGCAGCCGGCTCTTGGCAAAGCCGTTTCTGGCTGCCGCCCGGTACTTGAGGTGGTCGGCCCCCTCCAGCATGGTCAGGACTTGCCTGCCACCAAATTCGCGGATCATGCCTTCCCAAGTGTCCCAAGCATCCACCTCGCCGGTATTGTTGGCCATTGTCTCGGCGGCGGTGGGGCCGCCCACCACGATCAGCGACTGACCCAGAATCTTGACCCGGTAACATGGCCCCAGACGGCGGTACTGGTGGGCCAGAAAGGTTTCGGTGTCGCGCACCATCGGGATCAGGCTGCCGAGGAAGGGAAGGCCGGGAGCGACGGGCAGGGTTTTGGTGGTCATGACATTCTCCAGAAGAGTAGCTTGGGGCCGGGCTTCAGCTTAAGCCAAGAGGCAAGCAGATGCTGGAGCTTCAGCGCTGGAGCAGAGTTGCAGCGGACGGCCAGCGCTAAACTGAACGAATGCTCGCCCGCTGGCAGACCGCTCCGCTGCATACCCGCGTGTCTCGCCTCTTTCCAGTGGGTGTGATCGTTTTGGTGCTGGTGATGCACAGGGCATTGCCCCTCCCCGATTCGCCATTTCCGCTGGCTTACGCCGCTCTGTTCGACGCGACCGTCACGGCCTCCGCGCTGGTGTGGTGGCTGACGCCCAAAGCCTCGCGTCGCCCCAAGCAACTCATGATGGTCGCCGCTCAGGGTGTGGCCCTTTGCGTCCTGGCTTTTCCAGCGCTGCGGCATCTGTTGTGGCTTGAACTGGGTGGGCTGGGGCTGGCGGGTTGGCAAGCTTATATGGGCTGGCGTCAGCCGCTGCCTGCCGACTTTGCCGAGCGTGACGACTTAGAGCGGGCCTACCTGTGGTGGGAGCGCCTCAGCTTGCGGCCCCGCTTGTTCAGGATGGTCGTGTTTGAAATGACGCTGCTGAGCCACCTCGTCCGGCGGCCCCGCTTTGCCGCTGGGCGGCAGTTTGGCACCCGTAAAGATGCGACAACCGGCGGAATGCTCGGCATGTTGCTGTTTCTGAATTTGGTGGAAGGCTGGCTGTCTCATCTGCTGCTCTCACACTGGAATTTGACTGCGGCTTGGCTATGGACAAATCTGAACATTATGGTCGCAGTGTGGCTGCTCGCTTATGGGCGGGCTTTGGCGCTGCGGCCCGTAACCATCAGCCAGCGGCGGCTCTACCTGCGCTCCGGCCTACACTGGACGCTGAGTGTGCCGCGCTCGGAGATGCTGGAAGCGAGCTTGCTCACCGCTCAAGACACCGAAGCCTTCAATTTGGCAATAGACAACCCGCCGAATGTGCGCCTGACCTTCCGCCGCCCGCTCACCTTGCTGGGGATTTACGGCACTGAGCGCCAAGTGTCGGCAGTCAAACTCCATTTAGATGATCCGAAAATGTTTTTAACTTGCCTTGCTGAGGGTATTGAACAGAAATAAAGTAAAAGTATTATCCTTTTTTACAGTAACGGTTCTTTACTTAAATCTGCTCAGATTGGCTGGGCAAGCTTTCTCTTACTGCCCCAAACATTTCTCGACTACGGCGGTGCAGGGTGCGGTAAAATTCTCCAGCCTGCCGCACTCATGTATGGTCAACTAACAGTGTCTTTAGCTCTATGGAGTGGCAATCTCATTGTATGGCCTCATACCGACTAGGGCTGAACGGTTCCTTAAGCTGGCAGCAGGTCAGAGAAAATGGGCACTAAAAAGCCTAAATTGGCATCGTTCTGTATACTTTTCAAAAAGTACAGATCCGAGGGCCAAAGCTCACTCTGTGCCTTAAAAGGAGCCGGTTATGCTTAAGAAAACCCTGCTTTTGACGACAGCCTTGGTTCTCGCTCCCTCTGCGTTTGCTGCTGGTGAGACCCCCACCTTACCCAACAACAGCATCGCTGGAATCGTAGTGAGCAATCCTGATTTCAGCACCCTGCTGGCAGCCGTAAAAGCAGCTGGTTTGGTGGATACGCTGAACGGCTACGGCCCCTTCACAGTGTTTGCGCCGACCAACGCGGCCTTTGCCAAGGTTCCAGCCGATCAGCTCAAAGCGCTGCTGAACGACCCGGCCAAACTCAAGGCCGTGCTGCTCTACCATCTCGTGTCGGGAAGAGTCATGGCGGCGGACGTGGTCACCATGACAAGCGCCAAGAGCTTGCAAGGCTCTCCGCTGAATATCATGGTCAATGGCAGCACCGTGATGGTCAATGACGCCACCGTTACTGCAACCGATATTTCGGCCACCAACGGCGTGATTCACGTGATTGATACTGTACTGCTGCCGCCCAACTGAGGCAGGCTGCAACAAGCGAATTTTAGAGAAGAAAAGCGCCGCTCCTTTCATAGGAGCGGCGCTTTAGTCATGTCAGTTCAGCTCAGATACTAATCTCAGCGAAGCGGGCATTTTCGCGGATAAATTCCTTGCGAGGCCCCACGTCCGTTCCCATCAAAGCTTCAAAGACTTCGTTGGCAATAATCAAATCTTCGATGCTGACGCGCTTGAGTACCCGGCCTTCAGGATTCATGGTGGTGTCCCAAAGTTGGTCGGCGTTCATCTCGCCTAGGCCCTTAAAGCGCTGAATCTCGTACTTCTTGCCTTCTTTGTTGGCAGCGGCCACATGCTTTTTCAACTCGTCTTCGGCGTACAGGTAAGTGCCTTTGTTGCCGCTGGTCTGACGGCCCACCACGATGCGGTAAAGTGGCGGCTGAGCAATGTAAAGGTGGCCTTGCTCCACGATAGGGCGCATATACCGGAAGAAAAAGGTCAACAGCAGCGTGGTGATGTGTCCGCCGTCCATGTCGGCGTCGGTCATGATAATGACTTTGTGATACCGCAAGTTGGAGAGGTCGAAGTGGACGTTGTCGCCCGTTCCCTCCACGCCCGCGCCAATCGCGCCGATCAGCGAGCGGATTTCAGCGTTCTTGAGGATCTTGTTGAGTTCGGCTTTCTCGACATTGAGGATCTTGCCGCGTAGAGGCAAAATCGCCTGGAAGCGGCGTTCGCGTCCGCCCTTGGCGCTGCCGCCTGCCGAGTTGCCTTCCACGATAAACAGCTCGCTCTCGGCAGGATCCTGCGAGGAGCAATCGGCCAGCTTGCCTGGCAGGTCATCGTTTTCCAGCGGGTTGCTGCGGCGGATGATGTCGCGGGCCTTGCGGGCCGCTTCACGGGCGCGGGCGGCTTCGGCGGCCTTCTCGACGATGGTTTTGCCGATTTTGGGGTTCTCTTCCAAGAACTCGGCGAACTTGTCGCCCACCACCGCGTTGACGGCGGTCTGCGCCTCGCTGTTGAGCAGCTTGACTTTGGCCTGCGACTCGAACTGCGGCTCTTCTACCTTCACAGACACCACGCAGTAGATGCCTTCCAAGAGGTCGTCTCCGCCGGGGATGGGGTTTCCGGCCTTGATCATGTTCTTGTCGCGGGCGTACTTGTTCAGGATGCGGGTGTAAGCGGTTTTGAAGCCGGTCAGCGGCGTGCCGCCGTCGCGGGTGCGGATCATGTTGGCGTAGGTCAAGATGTTGTCGCTGGAGTAGGTGTTGGCGTGAATGAACGCCACTTCCACGTCCACGCCGCTGTGCCTGCCGCGCATCACGATCGGCTGGTCGTACAGCAGCTTGGTGTCGTCAATCACCAGAGCGCGGGCGAAGTTGGCGATGCCGCCCTTCTCATGGAAGGTTTCTTCCTTGATCTCGTCGCCGTGCAGCTCGATACGCTCGTCGCGCAGCACGATCTTGAGGCCGGTCAGGTAGGCCAGCTCCCGCAGACGACCCCGGATGCGGTCGTAGTTGAAGCTGTTGTCGAACTCGTTGAACACCTCGGCGTCCGGCAAGAAGCTGACTTTGGTGGCCCAGCGCACGTCGGCTGGAGTGTCGCCCAGCACTTCCAGCGGCGTGACCACATCGCCCTTTTCAAAGCGGATGTGGTGGAGCTGGCCGTGCTTATTGACGGTCACGTCGAGGTAGGTACTCAGGGCGTTGACCACGCTGCTGCCGACGCCGTGGAGGCCGCCCGACACCTTGTAAGCACCCTGGCCAAACTTGCCGCCCGCGTGCAGCTCGGTGAAAATCACTTCGATGGCGCTGCGGCCCTCGGACTTCATGATGTCCACCGGAATACCGCGCCCGTTGTCGGTGACGGTGGCCGCGCCGCCTGCGTGCATGATGATATGCACTTCGTCGGCAAAGCCCGCTAGGCCCTCGTCAATGGCGTTGTCGATGATCTCGGTCATCAGCTGGTGGTAGCCGTCAACGCCGGTGCCGCCCTGCACGTACATGCCGGGGCGTTTGCGAACCGCTTCTAAGCCTTTGAGGACGCTGATCTGGCTGGCGTCATATTCTTGGAAGGGTTGCTCCTGAAACTGCTCAGGCTCTTGAACTTGTTCGGGAGACAGCGCCACTTCGGGCAAATCAGATGAGGTCATGAAACTCCTTTATGTTGTGGGCGTAGCTTGGCCGGGGTCGAACGCGCCTGTGATTTCTTGCGACAGGACACGCTTCTTGTTACTCCTCAGTATAGCATTTCGTGGCAGATCGGTCAAGGAAATTACGCTATGAGCGGAAGCGGTCCGGTGTGTTTCATATCGCCGTTTTTGCCGCTTGGGCGCGGGTTTTCAGCGTCTTCTTGCTTTTACTCGCCGCCCGACCCGTTACCCTAAGCAAATGGACTTGCTGCGTGCTTTTCACGATTGGACTTTCAACACGCCTTACGCCAAGCTGGCTCCCAATCCCTTCACGCTGATTTGCCTGATCCTGATGATCTGGAGCGTGGTTCCGGCGATTCGGGGCGTGGTGGACGCGGGCTTTGTATGGGTGACCCGCCTGAGTTGGGCCGTCTTCTTGCTCTACGGAGCCAGCGGCATCGCACTGGCAATCACCGGCCTCAAAGTGCCGAGCGCGGTGCTGGAGGCAGGCAAAACCGTCACCAAGTACGGCTTCTTGCCCGACCCCAAGCGCAACTTGGAGCATTCGATGTACGCCATTTTCGCGGTGGCGAGCTTGTATTTTATCGAAGTGCTGATCGCGGGCAAAATCATCGAGCGGCGAAAAGGCTTGTATTTTTTGCCGGTGGTGACGCTCTTTTTGTGGGGCTGCGCCTACATGGTCGGGCGGGTAGCGGTCTTTCCAGGCGAGTGAGGTGGGGGCGCTACGCTTCTAGCCCGCTTTCGTCTACCGCTTCGCCCACGCTCAAGACTTTCAGAACTTCCTTCAGGGCAGAGCTGTCCTCGGCGCTGATGCCGTGCCGCTCGGCCAGGTAAGCCGCGACCCACGCGCCGAAGTACCAGAGGGCCAGCGTGCCCGCGTAGCCACTCGACTCTTCTGGAAACGGAACTTGCAGCACTTCATCTATTCGCGTCTCCAGAACTTCACGGGCCAGCAGCAGCTCCGGCGTTTCGTCACCCAAAATGACGGCCACCTTGCTGTCGCCCTTTTCGTGCTGGGCTTCAAACGCGCCGGTCACCACGTACAGCGGCTCCTCAGCAACGGCGATGCTCAGCGTTTTGCCGACGCGGGCCAGCAGGTGTTGCCAGATGTGGGTCAGGGCGGCGTCTTCGGGGGCGGCCAGCAGCAGCGGCGTGCGTTGCCACAGCGTCCAAGCCAAATCGCGGGCGGGGTTGCCCTCGTCCACGTCGGGGGCGCACTTGGCGGCCAGAGCGCCGAGCAGTTGGTCGGCGGCTTGGGCGTCTTCGGCGTGTCCGGTGGCGTAAGCGGCG
The DNA here is from genome assembly GCF_007280555.1 of Deinococcus detaillensis. Classification (NCBI taxonomy): domain Bacteria; kingdom Thermotogati; phylum Deinococcota; class Deinococci; order Deinococcales; family Deinococcaceae; genus Deinococcus; species Deinococcus detaillensis. Next base: position 84,823 of record NZ_VKDB01000006.1, read on the forward strand.
AACTGGGCCAGATGGTAGGTCGCGCCGATACCGCTGGGAGCCAGAAAGGTCAAATCGCGGTTGGACGCGCCGATTTGCTGAACGCCCGCCCGCACCACCGCCGCGCCGCTGACTTCGCTGAGTCCGGCGTAGTCGCGGGCGATCTGGGCGGCGTCGGCACTTTCCAGCACGATCTGGGTGCCTTCTTTGGTGAGTTTGCGCTCAACCAAGGTGTCCAGCACGGCGGCGCTCAGCGCTCCCGCACCCACCCCCACGACCCCGTAAGGCGCGGTGAGGGCGCGGGTCGGCCCCTGATAGGAAGTAGGCAAGCTCAGCAGGTCGTCAATCAAAGAGGTCTTGGGCAACATGGCCCTACGTTGCCACGCCCAGCCGCCAAAGGCAAAGCACGCGGGCACACTCCAGCAGATATGAGAGCGGGGAGCGCTTCCTCTACCCGCCAAACGAACAGTAAAGTTTGAGAATGTCTTTGCACCATTCTCTCAATGTGAGCGCGTGAATCCCTATTTGATACTAATCTTTGCCATCGTGCTGGAAGTCATCGGCACCTCTGCGCTCAGGGCCAGCGCGGGGTTTTCCAAGCTGCTGCCGAGTCTGGTGGTGGCGCTCGGGTACGGCGGCGCGTTTTACCTGATCAGCAAAGTGCTGACCGCCTTGCCGCTGGGGCTGACCTACGCCATCTGGTCAGGCGTGGGCACGGCGCTGACTGCTCTAATCGGCTGGTTTTATTTCCGCGACGCCTTCAGTTCGCTGGCCCTGCTCGGCATCGCCCTGATTATCGCGGGCGTGGTGGTGCTGAACTTGGGCGGCGCGGCACACGGCAAGTAAAGCGCTCAGCCTCTAAACTACCCGCATGACCTTCATCGTGATTTCCGGCTTATCGGGCAGCGGCAAAAGTACGGCGCTCAAAACGCTGGAAGACGCCGATTATTTTGCCACTGACAACTTGCCGCCGGAGCTGTGGGGGGCGCTGGGCGACCTCGCGGCGGCCCGCAGCATTGACCGGGTGGCCGTGACCACCGACGCCCGAACCCGCGATTTTCTGGCGGCTTTAGACAGCAGCTTGTCGCGTCTCAAGCAGCGCCGCCTTGACGTGCGGGTGCTGTTTTTGGAAGCCGACTCGGAAGTGCTGCTCAGGCGCTACAACCTGACCCGCCGCGAACACCCGCTGGGCGATCCGAGCTTGATGCTGGACTTCCGGCGCGAACGCGACCTGCTCGCGCCGCTGCGGGCCGTTTCCGATACCGTGATTGACACCACCACCTTCAGCGCCGCCGACCTCAACAAGCGGCTGCTCGACTGGCTCAACATCACCAGCAGCTTTGATTTGCGCTTGTTTACCTTCGGCTTCAAACATGCCCCGCCCCGTGACGTGGATCTGGTGCTGGATATGCGGACGCTGCCCAATCCGTTTTACTCACCGGAACTGCGTGAGAAAACGGGTTTAGATGCCGATGTGGCCGCTTACGTGTTCCAAGACGGAGCCAGCGAAGCCTTTTATCAGCACACCCTCACTTTTTTGCGCGACGTGGCGGAGCGTGCCCACACTGGAGGGCGTCACAGTTATAATGTCGCCATCGGCTGCACGGGAGGCCAGCACCGCAGCGTGGCGGTGGCGGCCCGCTTGGAGCGTGACCTTACCGATTTGGGGGCACGCATCATCGACCACCGCGATATGCCGACTCAAGGAGGCTAAGGATGTCCTGGCTGCCATTTCGGGTTGTTGACCAGGGCAGCGCCGATGACGGTGCTTGGCCGCACCTCTCGGGCCTGCCCGCGAAGAGCGCCCCACCTCTACACCCTCGCCAAGACTTATTTTCTTCCTCACTCGCTCGGCTCGGTAAAGCTTTACGAGGAGATGCTTAGTGGTGCAAAAATCGCAAAAGCCCTCAGTGCCCTTGCCCGGCTTGACCTCAAAAACCAATACCTTTAATCCGTCCCAATCTGCTCGCTGGGGCCGGGCGCTGAGCAATTTCAAGTCGGCCAACCACATGCGCCGTGCCAAGCGCTGGCTGATGCCGGGCATGGGCATCAAGCGTTGGTTTGCGCTGTTCGCCGTCTGCACCTTCATTGGCGCGTTGGGCTTTTTGCACTTCACTTGGACGGGGCCGCTGCATTTCGTGGCGACCCGCTGGATTTTGTGGCTCAATAATTTTACTGAGCCCGAAGTGCTGCCGCTGTGGGTCGTCGGCAGCGTGGTGATGGCGCTCTCACTGGCCGGCGCATTTACCGCCATTACCATGCTCAACCGCTCGCTGCTGCGCTCAGTGGGCACCGATCCCGGCGAAGCGGTCAACGTGATCTACTCGCGCACCACGCTGGCACGCGGCCCCAGAGTGGTGGCGGTGGGCGGCGGCACTGGCCTGTCCAACGTGCTGTCGGGTCTCAAGGCCTACTCATCTAATCTGACAGCGGTGGTCACGGTTTCCGATGACGGCGGCAGCAGCGGCCGGCTGCGCGAGGCGCTGGATATGATCGCTCCGGGCGATTTGACCGACTGCTACGCCGCGCTTTCCGACAGCCCGGTGCTCGCCCGCTTGCTGCTGCACCGCTTTGCGCGGGGAGAAGGCATCGAAGGGCACACCTTCGGCAATTTGCTGCTGGCGACCTTGTCTGAGGAGCAGGGCGGGCTGGGCGGCGCGATGCAAGAAATCCACGAGGTGCTCAACGTGCGCGGCGCAGTGTATCCGGCGACCACTCAGCCCGCCACGCTGATCGCCCGCCTCAAAAACGGTCAGGAAGTGCGCGGTGAAAGTCATCTGGCCGACTGGGGTGGGGGAGACGGCAGTGGAGTCAGCGCGGGCGCGGTGGGCATCGAGGAAGTGCGCCTTGAGCCGCCGAACTTGCCGACCCTCAGCGCCGTCACGCAGGCGATTGAGGGCGCTGAGCTGATCGTGTTGGGGCCGGGGAGTTTGTTTACTTCCATCATTCCGGCGCTGCTGGTACCGGGCATTCAAGCGGCCATCTGCGCTTCATCTGCGCCGCTGGTGTACGTGGCCAGCATCATGACCGAACCCGGTGAAACCGATGACCTGACCTTAGATGATCACCTGCGGATGATCGAGCGTCATCTGGGCCGCTTTCCCGATTTGGTGGTGGTCAACAACGAAGCGGTGCCCAGCACCGTGCAGGCCCGTTACCGCGAAACTGGAGCTGTCTTGATCGCGCCGCACAGCCAGGATGCCCGTGTCCGGTCAAGTCTGCGTCACAGCCCGATGCTGCTTTCTGGCCAGGCCCATCACGATCCGCACAAGCTGGCGCTGGTGTTGGTGGGCCTCCTCGGCAACGGACATTCCCGTTGGCACAGCTTTCAGGCAAACAGCCTTCAAGCAAGGAGCAAGCAGGGGTGAGGGTTTTTGTTCAAGGCGACCGTACTCCAGCGGCCTTGCCGCCGCCCGTTCGCAGCACCGTTTAAACAACCACTAAACAACCACAACCCACATCCAAGTTCCCGTACAAATGCGCTAACGTGCGGTCATGACATCTTCTCCCAGCCACGACGCCGAATACACCCGCAAGGTGGCGCTGGGCATTCTCAGCACGTTGCAGCACAAGGGCCTGATCAGTTCCGCTGAAGTGGACGCTATTTTGCGGGCCGCCATGCCCAAGCCGCCTGCGCCCTCGGCTCCACTGGAAGTGACGCCCGCTTCTCCGCCGCCCAAGTCTGACCCGACCCGCGTGCGCCGTGAGCCGTTGCCGCCGCCGGTCTTTGACATCGAGCTTTAATCCTGTCGATAAGCCGCTTGGCCCTGCCGAGCGGCCTTTTTCTTGGGACCGTAACTGTCTTCTTTGGTTTGGATGAGAAGCTGATAAGGTTGACTCCATGAGACAGGTGACCTTGCATTGTGGCGAACGTGTAATACAGTGCATCCCAAATGACACTGCTTTCCTTCACCTTGTTTCTCCCGCTGCCCTTGGATACCCCTCATGTCTAATACCCTGATCATCGTCGAAAGCCCCGCCAAAGCCAAAACCATTGCCAAATACCTCGGCAAGGGCTATACCGTCGAGTCGTCCATCGGCCATATCCGCGACCTCCCCAAAAGCGCCGCCGAGATTCCCGAAAAATACAAGGGTCAGGCTTGGGCGCGGCTGGGCCTTGATATCGAAGACGATTTCAGGCCGCTTTATATCGTCTCGCCGGACAAGCGGGCGCACGTGGCGTACCTGCGCAAACTCGCCCAGCAAGCCGACGAAGTGATTTTGGCCACCGACGATGACCGCGAGGGTGAGAGCATCGCCTGGCACCTCTACCAAGAACTCAAGCCCAAAGGCGTCGTCAAGCGGATGGTCTTTCACGAGATCACCAAAGCCGCCATTGAAGCTGCTATTGCCAACCCGCGTCAGATTGACAGCAACCTCGTGGAAGCCCAAGAAACCCGCCGCGCTCTCGACCGCCTTTACGGTTACGAAGTCAGCCCGGTGCTGTGGCGCAAAGTCGCTCCCAAGCTCTCGGCGGGGCGGGTGCAGAGTGTGGCGACCCGAATGCTGGTCGAGCGTGAGCGCGAGCGGATGCGTTTTGTGGAAAGCCAGTGGTGGGATATTGAAGTCGGCTGCGTCACCGCCGACGGCGAAGGCTTTCCGGCGCGGCTCCTCGAAGTCGGAGGCGTGCGGCTGGCTCAGGGGCGCGACTTTGACCCGCTCACCGGCAAACTCAAGCCGGACGCCCAAGTGCTGCGCCTTGACGAAGAGACGGCCCGCGCCTTGGCCGATTCGCTCAAGGAACAGGCCCTCAAAGTCCTGAGCGCCGAGGAAAAGCCGTTCAGTCAAAAGCCCTACGCGCCGTTTATCACCTCCACGCTCCAGCAAGAAGGCAGCCGCAAGCTGGGTTTCGGCGCTCAGCGCACCATGCGGGCGGCTCAGAAGCTCTATGAGGGCGGCTATATCACTTACATGCGAACCGACAGCACCACCCTCAGCGGCGAGGCGATCAGTGCCGCCCGCGCTCAGGTCAAAGCGCTTTACGGTGACGCTTACCTCCCGGCGCAGCCGCGCAGTTACACCAAAAAAGCCAAGAACGCCCAGGAAGCCCACGAAGCCATTCGCCCCGCCGGAACCGCTTTCCGCACGCCGGACAGCCTCAAGGCCGAACTCGGCAGCGACGAATGGAAGATGTATGACCTGATCTGGAAGCGCACGGTGGCCTCGCAGATGGCCGATGCACGCGGACGCCGGATGCAGGTGCGCCTGGGCGGTCAGACACAGGGTGGTCAGACGCAAGACGCCCGTGAAGTGCTGCTGAGCGCTTCGGGCCGCTCGATTGATTTCCCCGGCTTCCTGCGGGCCTACGTGGAAGGCCGCGACGACCCACAAGCGGCGCTCGAAGACCGCGAAACGATTTTGCCGCCGCTCAAAGAAGGCCAGCAAGTCACTGCCGCCGACCTGGTGCCGTCGGGCCACCAAACCCAGCCTCCAGCCCGTTACACCGAGGCCAGCTTGGTGCAGTCCCTGGAAGGCGCGGGCATTGGGCGGCCCAGCACCTACGCCAGCATCATCGGCACCATTCAAGATCGGGGTTACGCCGCCAAGAAGGGGCAAGCGCTGGTGCCGACTTGGACGGCTTTCGCCACCTCTGCTCTCCTTGAGCACCATTTCGGCACGCTGGTCGACTACGATTTCACCGCCAAGATGGAAGAAGACCTCGACGATATCGCGGGCGGGCGGCAGCAGCGCGGGCCTTATCTGCGCTCGTTCTTTTTGGGTGAAGGCGGCGGCATGGGGCTGCGCCCGCTGATCGAAACGCAGATGGAAACCATCGACCCGCGCAGCATTGCCACCATCGCCGTGCCGAAGCTGGAGGGCAGCGGCATCGAGGTGCGGGTGGGTAAGTACGGCCCTTATCTGACGCGGGGCGAAACCAAAGCCAACATCCCCGAAGACCTGACGCCCGACGACCTCGACATGGCCAAAGCGGAAGAACTGCTCAGCCGTCCCAGCGGAGATAGGATCATCGGGGAAGATCCCGGCACCGGGTTGGCAGTGGTCGCTAAAGCCGGACGCTTCGGGCCTTACGTACAAATTGGCGAGGAAAACCCACCGGTTCGCACCGCCAGCCTGTTTCCCAGCGACGATCTGGCCACGCTCGGTTTAGACAGAGCGCTGAAACTGCTGTCGCTGCCGCGCATGGTCGGCGTCTCGGAAGGCGAAGAAATCTGGGCGCATAACGGCAAATTTGGCCCCTACCTCAAGCGCGGCAACGATTCGCGCAGCTTGGCGATTCCCGAGCAGCTTTTTACCACCTCGATGATCGAAGCCGAGGCGCTGTTCATGCAGCCGCGCTTCAAGGGCGGGCGCGGCGCGTCGGCGGCTCCGCTGGCCAGCTTCGAATTCCCTGACCGAGCGCCGATTACCCTCAAAAGTGGGCGCTTCGGGCCGTATCTGACTGACGGCGAGCGCAACGCCACCTTGCGCAAGGGCGAGGATCAGAGCAGCCTGAACGCCGTGGACGCCCGCAACATCTTGGAAGAGCGCGGCAAAGAGCCGAAGAAAAAAGAAGCCAAGGGCAAGCGCACGGCGACCAAGGCATCTGGCAAAGTGCCTGGTAAAACAGCGGCCAAGCCTGCAACTAAGAAAGCGGCCCCTAAAAAGTCAGCCGCTAAAAAACCCGCCGCCAGCAAAACAGCCGCCAGTGCTGCGGCCAAACCCAAAACGCAGCCGCTGACGTGGGCGCAGCTTAGGCCCCACCTCAGCGTCCTAAGCGACCAGGAACGCGCCCTCGTGACGGCCACCCGTGAGCGCGGCGAGAAAGTGGAGGCGGTGGCTCCTGAGCTGGGGTTGGACGTGAAAAAGGCCAAAGGCATGGCCCTGCAAGCCAGCAAGAAACTCAACCAAGCCGCGCGGGAAAGCGGAGCGCCCACCGGAAGCTGAAGCGGTGCCAAGCCTGCCGCCGCACCCACCTGCCGCGCTCAATGTGCTGCGGCTGGCCAAAGTCACGCCGGACGTTGCCGTATGGCTGCCCGCGACCAACTTGCGGGCGCTGCACCTGACCCGGCCCACCTCTGGCGCGGCGGGCGGAGCGGTCATCTGCTCGGAAGGTGAGTTGCTGATCGACTTCGAAGGGGGCGCTTTCTTGCATCTGCGGCAGGGCGAAGCCTGCGCCCTGCCCAGTGCCCACCGCCTGCTGCCGGCACGCGGCACTTGCACGGTGCTCTTGGTCGCCCAAGGCACTTGAATAGAGCCTGACCGAGCGCTCCAAGCCTTTTTTTGAGCCTTAATTTTAATTTTAACCTGTCAATTGATACGGTTACAGCCGCATTTGGTGTGGCCTAATGACACGCAGATGACGTATTTGGCAGATTCCAGCGGGCTTTTTACCGCCAGCGAAGTGGAGGCGCAACTCGGCGTACCCGCGACCACTTTGCGTCAGTGGGAGCGCCGGTACGGCCTGCCGAATCCTGAGCGCAACGCCAGCGGGTACCGGCTCTACAGCAAGCGCGACGTGGCACTGATCGACTTCATTCGTCAGCGCATCGAAGAAGGTGTGCCCGCCAGCCGCGCCGCTGAGCTGGCCAGAGGGCAATTCGGCTTGTTAACCGACGCGCCTCAGCAGACCCCGTCTTACTCGCCAGCTGCCCAGTCCACACGGCCCGCTACTGGGCAGACCGATACCGAGCCGACCAGAACTGGGACAGCAGGATCTGAGCTGGCCGACGCTGATCCTGTCTCCGTCCAAAACTTGACGGCGGCGCTGCTGCGGGCCGATTTGAGCCGCGCTGAGGGGCTGCTCGCACAGGCGCAGGCCCAGCTCGGCACCGAGGGCCTGCTGATGAAGCTGATTCAACCGGCGCTGCTGGACATCGGTGAGCGCTGGGAGCGCGGCGAGATCACGGTGGCCCACGAGCATCAAGCCAGCGCTTTTCTCAGAACGCACATCACCAACTTGCTGAATGCGGCGGGTCACAGCCGCTTCGGGCCGAGCGTGGTGGCCGCCTGCGGGCCGCGTGAGCAGCACGAGTTGGGCCTACTGATGCTGTGCGTAATGCTGCGGCGCATGGGCGTGCAGGTGCACTATTTGGGAGCCAACACCCCGCTGGCCGATTTGGGCGTCTACGCCCGCAGCGTCGGAGCGCGGGCCATTTTGCTCAGTATCAACACCCATGAAGCGCTGCAAGAAGCTCTTGAGCAGCGCCACGACCTGAACTCCGGCCAAAAAGGGCAGGCCAGCGAGATTCCGGTGTTCGTGGGCGGTCACGTCATCAATGTCCACCCCAGCGCCGCCGCCGAATTGGGGCGCTGGGCGGGCAGTGACGGCCTGCAAGCCGCCCAAATGATCGTCGCCACCTTGGAGAGCCGCTGATGATAGAGCCGAACAGCCGCAGCGTAGCGGGCAAAGTGGGAATGCGCTACGCCAGAAGCACCTACATCTTCCGGCAATATGACCCGGTGATGGGCCTTTACCGCGTCGAAACAGGGCTCATTCGGCTGGGCCAAGTCACCTCGCGGGGCCGCTTACTGACCCTGCGTTTGGTGCAACCCGGCGATTATTTTGGCGAAGACGCTCTGCACGCCGCCGTCTACGGCCACCACGCCGAGGCCCTGACCAACTCGGCAGTGGTGGGCATCGATCCGGTGCAGTTATCCGAGACGGCTCTGCTCGACCTGGCCCGCAGCTTGGGCAGTCAGCTGGGGCGGGTGCTGGATCATGAAGTCAATTTGCAGTCCGGCGACCTCAAATCGCGGGTGGTGCGCTACCTTCTGCACCTCGCCGATACGCCGCTGGGCGCGGAAGACCCCGAAAACCGCTTGTATGTGCGGGCCACCCACGAACTGCTCGCCGAGGGCAGCGGCAGCACCCGCGAATCGGTCAGCAAAGCGATTACCGAGCTGCGGGCAGCGGGCCTGATCGCCACCGGCTACCGCCACATCACGCTGACGGATTTGGCGGGTCTGAGGGCGCTGCTGGCGGGCGCTCTCCAGCCTCAGCTCAAAGGCTGACAGTGCCGAAGGTAAATGAACGCCCCAATGTAAAGGAAGCGCAGAGTAGCTAGCCTAAAGCAAAAGAACGCCGAGGAGACTTCACTGTGATTCAATCTGATTTCGTTCAGTCTAATAAAACGCAGCGCATCTTGGTGACGGGAGCCACCGGCTTTGTCGGCAAAGCGGTGGTCACGGAGCTGCTCAAAAGGGGCTACACGGTGTTTGCCGGGTCGCGTGAGGGCAAAGGGCTGTCCGGCGCGGCAGGGGTCAAAGCCGATGTGACCAACCGCGAGGGAATGCTGACGGCAGTCGGTGACGTGCAGCCCAGCGCGGTGATTCATCTGGTGGGGATCATCGCCGAAAAAGGCGACCAGACGTTTGGCAGGGTGCATGTGGAAGGCACCCGCAACGTCCTCGCTGCTCTGCCTACTGGAGCACGGTACGTGCACATGAGCGCTCTGGGCGCAGATCCCGCCAGCAAAAGCGGCTACAGCTCCACCAAGGGTCAGGCCGAGCAACTGGTCAGAACCAGCGGCGCGGCTTACACCATCTTCGAGCCGTCGCTCATCTTCGGCCCCGGCGACGATTTCTTTGGGCGCGTTCTGAAGAACTTGGTGTCTCAGGCACCGATTGTGCCGCAGATTGGTGACGGGCATTTTCCCTTCCGCCCCGTCAGCATTCAGGACGTGGCCGCCGCTTTCGCGGGCGCACTCGAGCGGCCTGCAACGGTGGGGCAAACCTACCAACTCACCGGCCCGGTGCAGTACAGCTTCCGCGAGCTGCTGCAACTCGAACTGGGAGCGCTGGGGAAAAGCAAACCGGTGGTGCCGGTGCCGCTGCCGCTGATGAATCTGGCGGTGCCGCTGATGAACTTGTTGCCCAACCCGCCGATCACCAAAGACCAGTACGCCATGCTGCTGGAAGGCAGCACCGCCGACCCCGAACCGGCCCGCCGCGCTTTTGATTTGCCGATGCTGAATCTGGAAGAAGAGTTGCCCAAGTTGCTGGGGAAGTCGGCAGCTGACAGTAAGAAAGCGGAGAAATCCAGCGCCTGAAGGTAGAGCGTGAGCCTCGGAGCTGCGCGGGAGCTTTGCCGACAACTGAACCTCAAAGACGAACCCGCTTTTCTGGCGGCGGGCGCGACTTGCCGGGTTTACCGAGTGGGCGAGGCGGCGCTGCGGATAGGGAAGGGCCGTTTCACGGTGGACGCCGAACTGCGCCGCGCTTTGCTGGCCTCCGGCGTTCCTGTTGCTGCGCCTTTGGTGTTGGGCGGGGGCTGGAGCCTCGACACGTTCCTCAAGGGCGAGTCTACGCTGCGCATTGGCGAAGCCCAAGCCGAGCAGATCGGCGCAGCGGTGTCGGTTTTGCATTCGCTTCCGGTATTGGGCTGGGGCCTGCTAAGCGATCAGTCGGGGCCATTCGTGGGCCAAGCGGAGAACTTGCTGAGCGGCGTCCAGACCCGCCTGCAAGACGCTTGGCCGTTTGGAAGCACGCCTCTCGAACACCATCTGCTGATCCGCTTTGCTCCCGATCTGCTGCCGCGACTGCGCCCACTGAAAGCTGCGATTCTGGCGCTGGCCGACCTCGCGCCCGTCATCAATCACAGCGACCTTCACCGCGAACAGTTTTTGTTTGAAGACGGGCAGCTCACCGGCTGGCTCGATTTCGGCGACGCTGTGGCGGGGCCGCCGGGCTGGGACGCGGCCTCGTTCGCTTATTTTTGGGGATGGAAGCGGCTTCCCGCGTTTTTAGAAGGCTACAGTTCATCTGCGCTCATTCAGTCTCAGCTTGCCGCCCAGGCCCGCTTGATGGCCGTGCCGCTGGCATTCCATAGGGCCAGCTGCCTGGCCTTCCAATCTCAGCGTTTGATGCGGGCAACGGCCTTCGTGCGCTCAGCGCTGGGCGATTAGAGGCAGGCGGTCAGCGTCCGTACACCAACTTTCTGACCAGCCATTCCAGTGGCCCACTTTGAAAGCGCCTGAGGTAGAGATTAGACAGCCCGACTTGCAAGAGGCCTAGGCCCAGCGCCAGCACTAAAGCGGGTAGCGCTCCCCACTGGCGGTAGAGGCCCGCGCCATACGGATAAAACAAACTGGTCATGATCAGCGACTGGGCAATGTAATTGCTCATGGCCAACCTGCCGGACGCGCCAAAGGCTGTGAGCCAGCCGAGTTTGCCTGAAGCGCTCAACAAACCCAGTCCGCCGATGTACGCTAGGGCCAGCGCCAAGCCGCCCGTCAGGCGCACCAAAATGCCCCAGTAGTCGGCGCTGTAGCTGGCTTGGGTATTCAAATAGGCCAGCAGAGCGCTCAGCGGCAAGCCCACCACTGCGCCGCCGAAGAGCATCAGCCGCAGCGTGGAGCGGTGCTGCTCCGGCCACCACAGTACGCCACTGCGGTACAGTGCTCCGCCGAAGCAGAAGAGTGCCAGCAACCAAAACCCGTCGAAGCTGATCACCGAGACGATACTGGGCAGCGCTTCGTGACCGCGCTCCTGCACGATTTGGGCATAAGTTTGCCCCGTCTGCACGGTGTCGGGAATGCTCCGCAGGCCATTCGGGACGCTGAGCGCTTGTAGTGTGAAGGGGAGTGCCCAGAGGCCGCCAGAGAACACGCCCACCCACACCAGCAATTTGGGCCGCGCCGTTTCCAGCAAAATCAGGGCCACGCCCACCAAAGCGTAATTGGCAATGATATCGCCGTGCCACACCAAGACGTAATGCAGCGCCCCGGCGGCCAGTAGCACCGCCAAGCGTCTCAGCAGCAAACCGCGCCCGCCGCGTTCCAAAAAAGTAAAGGCCCCCGCGCCAAACAGCATGGCAAACACGCTGATGAATTTGCCATTGAAGAACAGATCAATCACGACTTGGGCGGCCCGGTCTGCGCCGCTTTGCTGCCACTCGGCGTAGCCCGCGAAGTCTTGGGCGTTGACGCACAAAATGCCCAGCAGCGCCAGGCCGCGCAGCACGTCCGGTAGCGGGGCGCGGGCGCTTGGGCGAGTGGCGGCGGGCGGGTCAGGCGAAAGCATGGCTCAGCCTACGGGAAAGCGGGGCGGGGCAGAGCAAGTGAAAAGGCGGAGAAAAAGTTCAATCACAGGCCGACAGCAAGTTGGGCCGCGTTTCCAAACCGCGCCGGGTTCTGAAGTTTTGCCAGCGCAGCAGTTCGCTGACCTGAGCGCTGATGATCTCTTCAGCTTGGGGCAAGGCTCCTCGCCGCCAAGCCAAGTTGCGGCTGACCACGCTCTCCAAATCGTCCAAATTGTAGAGGTGCGCTCCCTTGACCGTATCAATATCGGGATTGAGAATGCGCGGCACGCTGATGTCGATCAGCATCATCGGTCGCTCTGGGCGGCCCTCCAGAGCACTCTCTACCCCAGACGCGCCCAGCACGTAATGCGGCGCGGCGCTGCTGGCGATCACCACGTCGGCTTCCGGCAAAGCTTGATGCAAGTAGTCGGCGGCGCAGACACGGCCCCCCAACTTGTCGGCCAGTTGGCGGGCGCGGGCCTCGGTGCGGTTGACCACGATGATGTCGGATACGCCCGCCGCTTTAAGATGGATCAGGGTCAGCTCGGCCGTTTCGCCCGCGCCGAGAATCAGAGCGGTGCGGCCCGCCAGGTTGCCCAGCCGCTGTTTGGCGAGGTCAACGGCGGCGCTCGACACGCTCACCACGTTATCGGCCAGCCCCGTTTCAAAGCGCACTTTCTTGCCCGCGCTCAACGCTCCCTGCGCGGCCTTGTTGAGCAGCGCTGCCGTATCGCCCGCCTCGGAAGCGGCCTGCCACGCCCGCTTGACTTGCCCCTGAATTTGAGTTTCGCCGATCACCAAGCTGTCCAGGCCCGCTGCAACCCGGTAGAGGTGTAGGGCAGCGGCCTCACCCTCATAAAGGTAGAGATGCTCGCGCAAAAAGTGGCCCCACGCGCCCTCGAAAGCGGATAAAGGATCGCCGTCAATGCCTGCCAGGTAAACTTCAGTGCGGTTGCAGGTGGAAAGCAGCATCACTTCCTGGGCGTGCAGACGCAGGTGGGCCAGCAAAGCTTCCCGCTCGTCCTCGCGCACGGCGGCCCGCTCGCGAACTTCAATCGGCGCGGTGGTGTGGTTGAGGCCCACGACAGCCAAATCCAGTGCCGGAAGGCTCAGCACGCGGCTCACAAACCCACCGCCGTGCGAATTTGAGCGCGGAGATCACGGATGGCCACCTGTTTGGCCTCGCCACTCAGCAGCAAAGCCGCGTCACGCTGGCTTGTCCAAGTGGGAATGGGCAACTCGGCAGGCAAACACAGTGCCACCTTTTCGCGCAGAGCTTGGGCCAGCATCGGCAGTTCGGCTCCGGTGCTGATGCTGACGCTGACGCCGCCGCGCTCCAGCACCGCCGGAAAGCGCAGATTGCCCGCCTCGGCCCGCCCCGCGTGGTTGATGAGCAAACCTGCGGCTCTGGCCAAACGGGTCACTTCATCATTCACGTCGGCGTTGCCTGTGCAGGCCACCACCAAACGCACCCCAATCAGATCGCCTAGCTCAAAGGGGCGCTGGATGATTTCAATGTTGAGGGCTGCCAGTTCCGGCAGAAGTTCAGGAGCGACAACCCGTACCGTTAGGCCAGCCGTCAGCAGCGTAGCGGCGCGGCGCAGGGCCACTGTTCCGCCGCCGACCAGCAGCGCTGTTTCACCTTCGAGATCGAGCATAGCGGCCAAATTCACTGGGGCAGTATAAGCCTCGGTACAGGGCGCAACGTCCCCGACCGAACGGTAGGAAACCCGCGCTGCAACGCAATTTTTGCCGATCCGCAACGCAGCTTCTTTAGATGCCCTCAAAGAAATCGCTGTCTACTTTTTTGATCTGGTAAGTGGTGCGGGTGATCACGCCCACGCCGTACTGGATCATCAACTCGGCCAGCGTTTCGCCGTCAATCAAGATGATGTTGCCGATCTGGCGGGCGGTGTCGTTGGCGCTGGGACTGAAGCCAGCGGTGGTGATCAGCACGCCTTTTGAGGCTTTGTGGTAGGTCAGGCTGTCGGAAAAGTTGCGAACTTCCTGACTGCCCACGTTGCTGGCCCACTGCTTGGCCTGAATATAAACTTTGTCTAAGCCGAGCGGGTCTTGCTTGACCACGCCGTCAATGCCGTTGTCACCGCTGCGGCCCAGCGCCTGACCCGCGTCGCGCACGCTGCCGCCGTAGCCCATCGCCACCAGGAGTTGCACCACCAAAATTTCAAATTGTTGCGGTGTCAGGGCGCGGACTTGGCTGAGGAGTTCGTCGGCAAGGGCGGCGCTGAGTTCGGTGTAGAGCTGGTCAAGCTGTTCTTCGGGGGAGACGTCAATGGATTCAACTGCGCTCAAACTTGGCCCGGCTTGAGTGTCCTGCTTCCCGCGTCCAGCGACTTTAAAAGCTTGAAACTCTGGATAGACTTTCAGGTCATTTTGGACGATGCGGCCTGAGACACGTTCCAACAGCTCACGGCCACGCGCTGTGATTTGCACATTGCCGCGCCCCACCGTTTGCACCACTTGCGCTTTGCTGAGGTAAGTTTTGGCCCAGCCAACACGATTGGCAAACGTGGTTTGCCTGCCACTCGGCAAGAGTTCTTCAAGCTCCCTCTGGGTCAACTGGAAATGCGCCACCAACTTCGCGGTCACCGCTTGCATAGTCTGAACTTGGCCGTCTTGCAGGGCTTCTAGCAGGGGACGCATCAGGGTTTGATAATCGAGAACGGCCATGTCTCAGTTTAGCCCAAATTAAAAGGCCGCCCACTCTTCGGCAGACGGCCCCAATTCAATTTCTGACGCTCAGTCCGTATACGCTCCCACTGCCGCGCTGCTCACCAATTTGGCGTACTTGGCCAGCACCCCGCGCTTATACCTCGGCTCCGGCTGCACCCATGCTTGGCGGCGGCGCTCGATCTCGGCTTCGTCTACGTGCAAAGTCAGCTGGCAGGTTTCGGCGTTCAGCTCGATGGTGTCGCCTTCCTGTACCAAAGCAATCGGCCCGCCCACATACGCTTCCGGCGCGACGTGGCCGACGACCAGCCCAAAAGTGCCACCTGAAAACCTGCCGTCGGTGATCAGGCCCACGCTGTCGCCGAGGCCCTTGCCAATGATGGCCGAAGTGGGCGAGAGCATTTCCCGCATCCCCGGCCCGCCTTTCGGCCCCTCGTAGCGAATCACCAGCACGTCACCAGCTTTGATCTGGTCTGACATAATGGCGTGCATAGATTCTTCTTCCGATTCGAACACGCGGGCCGGGCCAGTAATTTTGATGGATTTTAGGCCGCTGATTTTGGCCACCGAGCCTTCCGGCGCGAGGTTGCCGCGCAAAATGGCGAGGTGTCCCTGCGCGTACAGCGGTTGATCGTAAGGCCGAATGACGTCTTGCCCGGCGTCGGGAGTGTCCTGCTCGTCGGCCAAGTTCTCGGCGATGGTCTTGCCCGTCACGGTCAGGCACTCGCCGTGCAAGAGGCCCACCTTCAGCAGCATTTTCATGACTCTGGGAATGCCGCCGACTTCGTGCAAATCGGTGGCGACATAGTTCCCGCTAGGCTTGAGATCGCAGAAGACCGGCGTGGCCTCACGGATGCGCTCGAAGTCTTCCAGCGTCAAATCAACGTCGCAGGCGTGGGCAATCGCCATCAGGTGCAGCACGGCATTGGTCGAGCCGCCGACGGCCATGATGACCGTGATGGCATTTTCAAAAGCCTTCTTGGTTAGGATGTCCAGCGGGCGGACGTTGTGCTCAATGAGTTTGAGCAGGGCGCGGGCGCTGTCGGCGCTGGAGGTGGCTTTCTCAGCGTCCACCGCGCTCATGGTGCTGGAAAACGGCAAGCTCATGCCCATCGCTTCGAAGGCGCTACTCATGGTGTTGGCGGTGTACATGCCGCCGCAAGAGCCGTTGCCCGGACAAGCGCGGCGCTCGATTTCGTTGAAGTCTTCGCGGCTCATTTTGCCTGCGCCAAGTGCTCCCACCGCTTCGAACACGCTGACGATGGTCAGGTCTTTTCCGGCGTAGTGGCCGGGTTTGGTGGTGCCGCCATACACAAAAATAGCCGGGATGTTCAAACGGGCAATCCCGATCATTGCCCCCGGCATATTTTTGTCGCAGCCGCCCACCACGATCACGCCGTCGTGTGACTGGCCCCGTGAAACGGTTTCGATGCTGTCGGCGATCACCTCACGGCTTACCAAGCTGCACTTCATTCCCTCGGTGCCCATGCTGATGCCGTCAGACACCGTGATGGTGCCGTAAACCTGCGGCATCCCGCCGCCTTCACGAATGGCGTCGGTGATGTGGCCAGCCAGCTCGCCGAGGCCGTTGTTGCAGGGCGTGATGTTGCTCTGGGCGTGCGCCACCCCAATGATCGGCTTTTCAAAGTCGCCGTCTTGAAAACCCACCGCCCGCATCATGGCGCGGTTGGGGGCGCGTTCGTCGCCCTGAGTGACGTGGTAGGAATTCCAGTTGAGCTTGGTCTTTTGAGCGGTATCGGTCATCACTCAGTTTAACCCTTCTGGCCGCCCGACTTTAAGTCAGCTCCACTTCGCTGGCATCCGATAAGGTCAGTTTGAGGGTACGCGGGATGCGCCGCCCCCCTCTGACGATGGCTCGCAGCCCGATCAAGCAGTCTTGCAAGCGGATCTCCACATTTTCGATTCTGACAAACGACTCGATGACGCTGTGCTCGATCTCAGCGTTGCGAATCATGCTGCCCTGCCCGATGCTGGTAAACGGCCCCACATAAGCGTCTTCAATGATGACGTCTTCACCGAGCAAGACCGGGCCGACAATCTTGCTGTTGATGACTTTTGCCGAAGCCGGAATTTGTACCCGCCCACTAATCCGCGAATTGACCACTTCCCCTTCGACGCGGGCCTCGATCCGCTCCAGCAGCAAGCGGTTGGCGTCGAGCAGATCGATTGGTTTGCCGGTATCTTTCCACCAGCCCTGCACGCGCTGGCCCAGCACAGTGTCGCCCTCAGTAATTAAACGCTGAATCGCGTCAGTAATCTCGTACTCACCGCGTGCTGAAGGTGGTAAACCGTCAAGCGCTTCGAAGATTCGGCTGGAGAAAAAGTAAGCGCCTGCCACCGCCAAGTTGCTGACGAGCGTTTTGGGTTTCTCAATCAGCTCGACGATGCGCTGCCCTTCTAGACGGGCCACTCCAAAAGCGCTGGGATCAGCCACTTCGACCAATGCGATGAGGGCGGCGGGACGTTCACGCTCAAATTGCTGGGCAAAACTGCTGATGCCGAATTCAAACAAGTTGTCGCCCAAGTAGACGCACACGTCCTCACCTGCGGCCCACTCCCGCGCCATTGCAACGGCGTGGCCCAGCCCGAGCTGCTGGTGTTGATCAATCAAGGCGATACGCACTCCACTCACGGCACTGAGCGTGTACTCGATTTCGGTACGCGTCAGATCGGAGACAATGATGGCGATATCGTCGATTCCGGCTGCTTGTAGCGTCTCAATAGCGTGGATGATGATCGGTTTCCCCGCGACCTTGAGAACAGGTTTAGGTCGTGTGAAGGTGAGGGGCCTGAGGCGGGTGCCCAAACCAGCGGCGGGAATAATGCCTTTCATGTGAGATACAGTTTAACGTATGAAGGTGTTCTAGGCGTTTCAGCCCTCTGAAGAGCTCCTTTAATGAAGGAGGCGCAGCCAGATGGAAAAAATTAATCCAAGCAATGCCTGCGACTTCGGTTAGGTGACTCAATTTCCTTTCTGTTTGAACCTGATCAATAAATGAGAAATTGACTCTTGCCCTTCCCAAATCATGAGTGGTCTACTCTTGGGAGCATGATAAGGTGTGCTGGATTTTGCGGTATCTCAAGGGAGTTAATGTTCGATGAAAATTCACTCGTTTCTCATGAAAAGCACTGACCAGCTTAAGCTGTTCGTTCAGCCACTTGGTTTGGGCTCACGGTGACCATTGAAGATGGCGCTCTGCCTCTTTTCATTCCAGTCGTCTTGGCGGGTGGCAGCAGTGAGCGCTTCTGGCTGTCGTCACGCAAAAGTAGCAAAGTGACCTCGGTGGCCCGTAAAGACAGTACCCAGGATATCAAAAAAGTGATACGACAGATTAAAGCCCATCCCGAATTGGAGTGTTCCGTGTGAGTGACCGGTATAGAGAAAACCAACCCCTCGACACTGTTGAGAACGAAATTGAACTCGGCGTTTTATGGCGCGGTATTCGCCGCCGCTTGCCGATCATTCTCGCGCTGACTTTCCTTATCGGTCTTCTTACCTACTTTTGGTCACGGAGCCAGCCCCGCGTGTATGAAGCTTCATCAAGCCTGATTACCGTTCGGCCTGCTGACGGTGTAGTGGGAGCCACTTTGCTGCCAGCATCACCTTTACCAGTTGGAGCGCTTGACGAAGCATTACGGGGCTCAACGGTGGTTGGAAGTGTGATCAGCGCTCTCAATAGTAGCCAGCTTGCACTGACCACGAAAAAAGAGTTGGTCAAAGCATTGCAGTTCGAATTGCAGAGCAGCAAAATTTCAACGATTGGTCTGACTTCTCAACTCGATCAAGGTGGCAACGGTGTCTATACCATCACTGGTCAGGCTCCTAGCGCCCAATCCGCTCGGGTGCTGACAAACTTGACCACCCAAGCGCTGCTGAATTGGGATGAGAACCGTGCACTTTTGTCGGTACAACGTGCCCTCAAAGTGCAGCGTTCTCAGTTGGCTGAAATTGACCAGCAACTCAACGCAGCAGGTTTGCCTGATCTAGAAAGGCAGACGCTCATCACGACGCGTGCACTCACGCAGCGCAACTTGGCGCAGACCAGTATCTTGGCACAGGCCACAACTGGCTCGCTTTCGCTAGTTTCACCTGCCATCGAACCTCTTAATCCAATTGCGCCCAAGCCGACGCGTAATGCCATTTTGGCCAGTCTTCTAACGCTGTTGTTGGGTTTAGGGATTGCGGCGCTGCTGACCGTCACAGACCGAACTATTCGCAGCGAAGAGGATTTGCTAACGTTTGGTTTACCGACTTTAGGCATGATTCCCCGACTTCGGAAGCGCGATATTGTGTTGATGGGAATTGTTCGGGCTGCCAGACAAGCTGGGCTTTATGAGGCGATTGGCTTTCTGCGGGTCAATCTACTGTCAAATATGGATACTCACCAAGGCAAATGCATTATGGTGTCGTCCACGGCACCTGGGGAAGGAAAGAGCAGTTTGACAGCCACCCTCGCAGATGGAATGGCCTCGTCAGGTCAGCGGGTACTCATCATTGATGCGGATTTGAGACGCGGGACCCAGCAAGACGTTTGGAATAAATACCAACGTCAGCATGAGTGGCAGCAGTTGGTTGGTGAAGGTGGGGCACGCAATCTGCAAGAAGCACTGCGTGATCCGGAAAATGTACAAGTCATCGAAGCTGAGCCGAATGTGTATTTGCTTCCGGCTGGTCCTGGCCTACATGACAGTTTGACTTTGCTCAACCGCAGCGATCTGGGTGAAATTTTCAAGCGTTGGGGAGAAAATTACAGTATCGTTCTGATTGATAGTCCTCCATTACTAGCCCTTGCGGACGGTTTGGTATTAGGTAGACACGTTGATGGAGTTATCCTTGTTACTGAAGCTGGACAAACTACATTGCAAGCGGTAAAACAGGTGATGCGCCGTACTAAAGAAGCAAAAGTACCGATGATGGGCTTCGTTCTAAACAAAATGACTCAATCGAGCCGTGAGGGTTACGGTTATGGTCAGAACTACAGTTACGCTACTCGCGTTACTGAGGGAAGCTGAAGATGGGTCTGCATACACCTAGTGCGCCAGCCGTTCGGACGGCTAGTCGTGGCGTTCTGTTGGGTCAGCGTGGAGTATCTCAAGGGGCAGTGCTGGCCTTAAGTGATATTTTGAGTGGTGTACTGTGCATTGGTTTTACTAATTTAGTATTGAGATTTTTTGGCAAGGTGAGTATCAACTGGGAGACAATCTTAATCTGGTTAGGTGTCTGGCTTTTCTGGCGCTTTTATCAAGGCCTTTATCCAGGTTATGGCAAATCGCCCCAAACGGAATTACGGCTCCATACGGTCAGTACGGTTCAGGTCTTGCTTGTTCAACTGGCAGCGGTGCTGGCTTTTGACCGGCTGGCCATTGGTGTGGGTGGAGTGGTAATTGCCTGGCTGCTGATTCTTCTGCTGGCCTTGCTGGTTCGTTACGGGGTGCGCTCACTCCTTATTCGGGCAGGCAACTTTGGACGGCCTGTCAGCATCATCGGTGCCGGTCAAACGGCAAGCCTTTTAATTGCTCACTTGCAAGCCAATCCTGCTTACGGGCTTATTCCCTTGGCGGCCTATGACGATAATCCGGTTTTGCAGGGAACGTTGTTGCATGGTGTTCCCATTCGGGGTTCAATCGAGCAAGCTTTAACTGATCCTCTTACCGAGCAGGCCTTGATTTCCATTCCCAGTGCTCGCGCAGAGACTCAGCAAAAGTTAGTTAATAGTGTTTACGCGGCGTTTCCTGTTACCTGGGTCGTCCCAGATCTGTTTGGCATTCCCAATCAGGGCCTCTTGCCACACAACATTGGAAGTATCGCTACTCTGGAGGTTCGCAATAATTTGCGGAGTCGGCGTTCTAAGATGGTGAAACGGACGATGGACTTGCTGGCCTCGGTGCTGGGTACACTTGTTATCTCCCCGATTCTGCTTGCGATTGCTATTGCGATTAAGGTAGACAGTCCCGGCCCCGCTGTTTACCGCGCCCGACGTCTGGGGCGTGACGGTAAGCTTTTTGATTGTTTCAAGTTTCGCAGTATGCACCGAGATGCGGAGGCTAAGTTACAAGAAGTTCTGTCTACTGATCCCCAGTTGAAAGCTGAGTTTGAAGCTACTCATAAGCTGAAAGATGATCCTAGAGTGACGCGGGTAGGAAACCTTCTGAGGAAGACCAGCTTGGACGAGTTTCCTCAGCTCTTTAATGTTATCGTGGGTGAGATGAGTTTGGTTGGGCCACGCCCTATTGTGGAAGCAGAAGTCGTCAAATATGGCGAAATATACACTGCATATAAGCAGGTGCGCCCAGGCATGACTGGCTACTGGCAAGCTAACGGCCGGAGCGACACAAGCTATAGCGAGCGTGTGGGCATGGACAGCTTCTATGTAACGAATTGGACACCTTGGCTAGATTTAGTGATTTTGATTCAAACAGTGAGGGTGGTACTTATGGGAAAGGGCGCATATTGAAAAATATGCCTAAGCTCTTAAGCTATCTGTCTCTTTATGGTGCTCATGGCCTAAAAGTATTCTCATTCATAATCTTGATCCCCCACTTTACATCTATCTTCCCAAAATCGGTTTGGGGCCAGATTTTAACTGTGCAAGCCTTGGCGTTGTGGTTCCAGATCATTATAGAGTATGGATTTAACCTGTCTGCGACCCGGAGTATATCGCGCGTCAAAGCTGACGAGCTGGCAATATCTTCACTAGTAGCAGGAGTTATGGGAGCGAAAATAATACTTTCGTTAATTGTCATTGCCCTATCTATTTTAAGCGTCTTATTTCTAGATAGCATTTCTGGCTTAGGTCACCTCGTTTTTTGCGCAACTGTTTTTGCTATTGCTCAAGGTTTTAATCCAATATGGTATTTCTTGGCCAGAGGTAAATTTACAGCTTATGCCTCGATAGACTTTATAAATAGGTTTCTTTATCTGGTAGCCTGTTTCTTCCTAATCAAGCATGAAAACCAAGGGCAAATGATATTTATCTACGGATCTTTGACTGCCTTATTTGCGAATATGTACGGATATTTTGTTATGAACAAACAAATTGGTCTCAAACTACCTGATTTATATAGCTCTCTAAGAGCTCTTAGGGAAGGAGCTGGGCTTTTCGCATTCGTGGGTATAACTAGTGTCTATACAACGCTCAATGTCGTAATTCTAGGTTTTTCGCAAAGCTCGTCGCTTGTCGCTTTATATGGTACTGCTGATAGAGTGGTTCGTGCGATTGGTGGAGTATTTGAGCCGCTGAATAGAATCGCCTACGCAAATTTATCTTATCTTTACCACGTAGACAGACAAAAAGCCATGATTTTATTGAGAAAATCCTCACTGACCTTGGCGCTTTTTGGTCTAGCTGTATTTATATTTGGTGAAACTTTTGCCTCCGCACTCATTAAACTATTTCTTCCAAATTATTTGGAGGCGACAGTTTATGTAAAAATCCTGCTTTTTTTCATACCTGTCCTGATACTCAATAACATATACGGACTTTATATTATGTTACCTAATAAGATGGATAGGCAATTCAATGTCTCGTTTATCGTGGCCAGCATTTTAAGTTTTATCGCCATGGTTTGGCTAATCCCCCGATATGGAGCCACTGCACTGGCTTGGATAACAGTCGCTACAGAAGGGCTAGCCTGTGTGTTTATGGTAATACAGGTTTCCGCTAGTGGAATTCTTACTGAAAAGGAAGTGTGATTTGTGATGATTAAATCTGCTCTAATCAAAATCAAGAACCGAGGCTTCAGATTTGTCTTTGGAAGGGTTTTTGATCGAATAGTGTCATATTCAGTTGCCTCAGCAAACAACTATAGCAAAGATTTTTATATACATCATAGCGTTATCTGGCAAGGCGGAAGGCACATAAAAGTAGGCAAGAGTTTTGTATCCGGACGTAATTGCCGAATAGAAGCCATACTAAACTATGCTGGGATGACCTTTATACCCCGTATAGAGTTCGGCGATAACGTAACACTCAATGACAATATCCATATCGGCTGTGCTAGGTCAGTTACCATAGGCAATAATGTGCTCATGGCAAGCAATATCTTCATAAGTGATCACAATCATGGGAAATATTCGGGGACAAATCAAGACAGCCCCTTAACTCCTCCAGAGCACCGTGATCTAGATGTTAGTGATGTGTTTATCGGAAACAACGTGTGGATCGGTGAATCTGCGAGCATCCTTCCTGGAGTTATCATTGGAGAAGGCTGTATCGTCGGAGCAAACAGCGTCGTCACGAAAGATATTCCGAAATTCTGTATAGTGGCCGGAAATCCCGCCAGAATCCTGAAATACTATGACGAAAAGAGTAGAGTGTGGAGAAGAGCTGATGACCGTTAAAGACACGTCGTCTATGAGGAATATGATAAGTGTATGCATGGCAACTTACAACGGGGAAAGACATATCGCTGAACAGCTTTCAAGTATCATCTCTCAAATCAGTGAGTACGATGAAATTGTGATTGTCGATGATTGTAGCAGTGATTTTACGCTGGAGATAGTGAGAGGATTCGATGATCCCAGAATACGGATATTTAGGAATTCAAAAAATTTGGGGGTCATCAGAACGTTTGAAAAAGCCATAGAGGAGTCGATCGGCGATCTGATATTCCTTAGTGATCAGGACGACGTTTGGATGCCTTGCAAAGTTCAAACATCATTAGAAATCTTCGACGGGCAACACGCTGATCTGATTTTAGCTGACGCATATATATTAGTCGATGGATCAGTACAACTGGACACTTTCTTTGAGTTTAGGAGATCATCTCTGGGATTTACCAGAAATTTCTTCAAAAACTCATTTGTAGGATGTTGCATGTCTTTCAGATCATCTATGAAAGATTATTTCCTTCCTTTCCCTGATATTATCTCCATGCACGATTTTTGGATAGGAGAAATCATCTCAGTTTTTGGAAGTGTTGTCAAAACAGATGAACGAATGATTTTATATCGTAGGCACGAGAATAACGTTACCGATATGTCGAGGTCATCTATTCCAAAAATCGTGGTGATGAGATTTAAGAATTTCTACGCGCTTTTTATAAGAATAGTAGGTATTAAATTCTTATGATTAATATCAAATTCTTCTTCAATCCATGGTTTCCGCTTTTTCTAAATTTTATACTGGGATTAATTGCTATATTTATTCCCAATTACTTTTATCTTTCAAGAATAAACGAGAAATCCATGATTACATTCAACCCACTAGTTTTTATGTGGATAACCGTATGTTGTGTGTTTTATGCAATTGGAGTCACAGTTTTCGATAAACTGGTTCCAACTGTTCGAGATAGTCGGCTACTAACGACTAAGAAACAGAGTCAAAAAGCAATCTACAGGATTATATTCTTGGTTCTGCTGGCTTCAGTTTTAAATCTTCTTGGCTTGATACAGCTCTACAAGATATTTGGCTTGTCAGGGCTTATTGATACAATTTTAGGTAGAGGGAGCACAGATCTTAGATTAACAGTATATTACGCCCTTAAAACAGTCAATACGGGCTGGGCTATAGCGTTCACGGTGCCCGTAATCTGTGTGGCTTACGTTTCATTAGTATTGACTAAAAATAGATTGTTGGGCTACATATTCTATCTGTTGCTGACTCTTCACTTTTTACTCATCGCTATGACTCAGACAAAAGGACCTGTACTTATAATTATATTCGCTCTAGTAGTGTGTGCATGGATGATGAAATATCCCAAAATGTTTTTAAGAAAAAGAGATCTTTTTTATATCCTGGTCGTATTGTTCCTTTCAGTAACCATCTTTTTGGTTTTACAGTCGAGGAGAAATGGGTTCGTTTTGTCCTACGAAGGATTTATAAACGAAATTGCTTCCTATACTGTAGTCTCTTTTAACAGACTTGCATATCTACTTTCTCATAAACTCACTATTCCCAATATGTTTGAAGGTTTCTGGACGAACAGATGGTTCTGGGGCTTACCTGGAGAACAATATACTGACCAAGTCTTGCACAATCTTCAATTTGATATTCCTACTGATGCCTTTAATGCTTGGCTTGACACTTTTAAGTCAGTTGCTCGCTCAGGACTGAACAGGGACTATATCTGGGTTACCACTTACGGCGAGGCTTTTGCTGACTATAGTTGGTTTGGCTGCCTATGGTTCTTACTTTATGGATTCTTTGCAAAATTTGCCTACCATGATATATTACTGGGAAATCTAAGGGCTTATGCACTCTACCCTTTTGTAATACAATGTAATTTTCAATGGTTTGCCGGTGCTAATATAGGTACAAGGGCGACCTTATTTTGCATCCTCATAAGTCTATTCCTAGGTATGAGAAGAGTAGTTTTTTCTACCAATAAGATGGAAGACGAGGGAAATTATGTCTAAACAAACAAAGGAAGACTACTTTAGATCCGTAACTATAGTACCGTACCTCGATTCGCCAGATGAAATGGACTTTTTGATTAGTCAACATAGCAATGCTTCACAACCAATAATTATATTGGACTCCGATTCTTCTATCGAGCCATCATGCAAGAATCTGGCTCTTCAATATGTCGTTATTGAGAAGAGACATTTTAATCATGGCAGCACTCGCAATCTCGGGGCAAAGCTGGCTCGCGAGCAAGATGCAGCGATTCTGGTATTCATGACACAGGATGCCCTGCCCACTGATACGCGTTGGCTTGAGGAACTCACCGCCCCTATTGCTTCTGGTGAGGCCGTCGCCACTTTTGCCCGGCAGTTGCCCAGGCCGGGTGCCTCGCTCCTTGAACAGTTCTCGCGTTATTTCAATTACCCAGATACCAGTCGCTCACGCAGACAATCTGATATCAAGCAACTGGGTGTTAAGGCATTCTTTTTCTCAAATGTCTGCTCAGCTGTGCGGGCCGATGTGTTCTGGGAGGTCGGCGGTTTTCCCGAAGATGTTATTATGAATGAAGATATGATGATGGCGGCCCAACTGTTATTGGCGGGCTACACCATCAAGTATGTGGCCGAATCGGAAGTCATTCATTCACATGATTACACCCTCAAGCAGCAATTTCGGCGCAACTTTGATGTCGGTGCTTTTTTTGCAGACGCTGGCCCACTTCTGGCAGGTGCGCGAGTTAGTGGCGAAGGATTGCGCTTTGTGCGTGAGCAGATGCGCTACGTAGTGCGGCATGGTCGTGCCGATCTGCTGCCACTGGTTGTTCTGGAGGCGGCAGCCAAGTTCACAGCGTTCCAATTGGGTAAGCGTCACACCCTTCTCCCACTTGGTATTAAGAAAAAACTGAGCATGCACAGTTACCACTGGGATCAATACAAGGAGACTCTATGACCCGACTTCATCCCATCAACCTTCTCGTTACCGGCGGCTGCGGCTTTATCGGCAGCAACTTCGTTCGTTACTGGATGCGGCAGCACCCTGAAAGCAAAGTCGTGGTCTATGACAAGCTGACGTATGCGGGCCGCAAAGAGAACCTGGCCGATCTGTGGGACAGCCCCAACCTCAGCCTGGTGGTGGGCGACATCGGCGATATGGACGCGGTGCGCCGCGCTTGCCAGGACAACGCCATTGATCTGATCGTCAATTTCGCCGCCGAAACCCACGTGGACCAGAGCATCCTGGGGCCGCTGGTCTTCACTGACACCAACGTGCGCGGCACCCACGTCCTGCTGGAAGTTGCCCGAGAACTCAGCATTCGGCTGCATCACATCAGCACCGATGAAGTGTACGGACACATCAGAGACGATCACCAGAGCGTGGAAACTGACGAACTCGCACCGCGCAGCCCTTACGCCGCTAGTAAAGCTGCCGCCGACCAACTGGTGCAGGCCTACGCCATCACCTACGGCATTCCCGTGACCATCACGCGCGGGGCCAACAACGTGGGGCCTTATCAGTATCCTGAGAAAGCCGTGCCGCTGTTCAGCACCAACGCCATTCTGAACGAGCCGATTCCGGTTTACGGCGACGGTTTGCAGATGCGCGACTACGCCCACGTTCACGATCACTGCACTGGCATTGAAACGGTGTTGCTGCGCGGCATCATCGGTGAAGTTTACAACGTCGGCACCGGACGCGAGATGACCAACCTGGAAATGGTGGACATCGTGCTGGACACGCTGGACAAGGATCACGCGCTGGTCAAGCACGTCACCGACCGGCCCGGCCATGACCGCCGCTACAGCATGAACGTGGATAAACTCAGGGCACTGGGCTGGCAACCCCAGTACGACCCCAAACAGGCGGTAGCTGAAGCGGCCAGATGGTACGCCGAGAACCGGACGTGGTGGGAGCCGATCCGCAGTGGCGAATTCCGCGAGTACTACGAAAAGCAGTACGCCGAGCGCTTGGCTGGAGCGGGTCAGTGACGGCAGCGGCCTCAAGTCGCAGGGGCATCATTTTGGCGGGTGGCAGCGGGACACGCCTTTATCCGGCGACGCTGGCGGTCAGCAAGCAGCTCCTCCCCATTTACGATAAGCCGATGATCTATTATCCGCTGACTACTTTAATGCTTGGCGGTATTCGCGAAATTCTGATTATCTCGACGCCTGAAGATACCCCGCGCTTCAAACAGCTTCTCGGCGACGGCTCGCAGTGGGGCATTGAACTTGAATACGCCGTGCAGCCGAAACCGGAAGGTCTGGCCCAAGCTTTCCTGATCGGCGAAGACTTTGTGCGGGACCATGACAGCGCCCTGATTCTCGGCGACAACATTTTTTACGGCAATGATCTTTCCGACTTGATGAACGCGGCCAACCAAAAAACGGAGGGAGCCACTGTCTTTGCTTATCAAGTCAGCGATCCGGAGCGGTACGGCGTCGTTGATTTCGACGATCAAGGTCGGGCAATTTCCTTGGAAGAAAAGCCAGCCAAGCCTAAATCGGATTTTGCGGTGACGGGCCTTTACTTCTACGATCAGAATATTGTCGAGATCGTGAAGGGGATTCGGCCCTCCGCACGCGGCGAGCTGG
This sequence comes from Deinococcus detaillensis, assembly GCF_007280555.1. Lineage (NCBI taxonomy): Bacteria > Thermotogati > Deinococcota > Deinococci > Deinococcales > Deinococcaceae > Deinococcus > Deinococcus detaillensis. The sequence continues at coordinate 112,407 of NZ_VKDB01000006.1, forward strand.
AAATCACCGACGTCAACATTCACTACCTGGAAGCGGGCTTGCTCGATGTTCAGTTGATGCGCCGGGGCTTTGCTTGGCTGGACACTGGCACGCACGAGAGCTTATTGGAAGCCAGCAGTTTTATTCAGACCATTGAACACCGGCAAGGCTTAAAAGTGGCCGCCCCCGAAGAAATCGCCTGGCGCAATCACTGGATCAGCACGGAAATGCTAATTGAGCAAGCCCAGAAGCTCGCCAAAAACAAATACGGCCAATATTTGCTGAAACTCAGCACCGAACACCGGAGCCAGTTATGACTGACCCAGACCACAAAATCAAGTTAGAAACTCAGTACGCCCAGGCGCTCAAGTTCGAGGCGTATCCCGCCGCGCCGCAGATCGAGGGCGTCTGGTTTCACGCGCTCAAGAAAAATCGTAGCGAGAATGGGGCCTTTATGGAGTACCTGCGCCTGGGTGACGGGGGCGTTGAGGGGTTGCCGGGCCAGCTCACGCCGCGTCAGATCAGCGTGTCGTGGGCGGCGGCGGGGCGCGTCAACGCCTTTCATATTCACGTCAAGGAAGAGCAGAACGAGATCTGGTGCGTGATCGGCGGGCAACTGATGATCTGGCTGGTGGATTGCCGTGAGAACAGCCCGACTGCTGGTGTGAAGCGCAAATTGGTCTTTAGCGGCGAGCAGCCGATGATGGTCTATATCCCCAGTGGCGTCGCACACGGTTACCAAGCTGGCGATCAGGGAGCGACGCTCATCTACGCGATGGACGCCCAATTCAACTTGGCCAACCCCAACGAAGGCCGCTTGCCGTGGAACTTTTTCGGTGACGATCTGTGGGCCGAGGACATGGGGTGAGGAGTGGAGTGGTCAACCGGAGGAGTGGCCCCATACGGGTGCTGCCCACGACGACAGTTCGTTCACGACGACAAGTCAAAATCCTGATCACTGGCGGTAGTGGGCGGCTTGGAACAGAGCTGCGCGACCTCATTCCTGACTTGGTTGCGCCCAGCAGCGCCGAACTCAACTTGACTGACGCTCAGAGTGTGTTGGAAGTGGTTCGCCGCGAACAGCCGGACATCATTGTTCATACGGCGGCCTACACCAATGTGGGCGGCGCAGAGAAAGAGCGGGCCAAGTGCTGGGCGGTGAATGTGGAAGGAACGCGCCATATCGCTCAGGCGGCCAATGAAGTCGGCGCGAAGCTGGTTCATATCAGCACCGATTACGTGTTCGACGGCCAAACCGGGAATTACCAGGAAGACGACACGATGGGGCCAGTCGTCAACTATTATTCGCTGACCAAGCTGGTGGCCGAGGAAGCTGCCCGCGCCGCCGGGTCACACCTCATCATTCGCACCAGCTTCCGCCCCCGCGAGTTCGCTTATCCGGTGGCATTTAGCGACGTCTTTACCGGCCAAGATTACGTGGACATTATCGCCCCGGAGGTCGCCTTGGCCGTCCAGCACGCCCTAGTAATCTCAGATGAGGTGCTGCATATTGCCACCGAACGCAAAAGTGTTTATGAGCTGGCCCGCCGCCGCAAGCCGGATGTGCGTGAAGGAACGCGGGCCGAAGCAGGCGTGACCTTACCCGGAGACGTGAGCTTGAATACGGGGCGGTGGGAAGTCTTAAAAGCCGAGCTTACGAACGCCGAAGCCTGAACAGCAGCAGCCACAGCAAACCGATAAGTAGCGCCGTCACCAGACCGAGCAGCAGGACATTATTTTGAATGCTCGGCGCTGCATCTTTGATCTGTAATTGCTGGACGTAGAACTGGACATCAGGGCCGTCTTTGGCAGTCGTGGGGAATGGTTGGGCAGAAGGGGGAACGATGCTACTCACTCGCAAAACGTGGACCTGATAGCTGTTCAGTTCGAGCCTGGGCAGATTGAAGCTGCCGACCAGCAAGTTGCCTGGTTGCTGGCTCGGAAGTGTGTGTACGGATTTTCCGTCCACTGTGAACGTGAAACCCTGTTTTTCAAACCGGCGCAGCAGCTTGTAACTCACCGTCGATGGGCCGGACTCCGCGAAGATTCTCTCCAATCCCTGTGCGCCTGCCGAGCTGTAAGCGGTGCCGACCGAGCTGGAGGGCTGGGGACCATATAAAACCTGTGCTTGTGTTTGCAGCGGCTGAAAGGAAACCAAGTTTAAACTGATAGATATATCGCTGCTGTCATTCTTGGCGAAGGGTTGTCCCTCACCGCCTAAATTGCTTCGGTTAGTCAGGAATTCGAGTTGATTGGTTCCTTGCTTTGCGTCAATGAGTAACTGGGATTTGAACTCACCGGGCATCTTTGGACGATGCGTGGCACGAAAGATCACGTCGCCATTGAGTATTAACTTGATCCACTGGCCCTCGTAAGGCAACGAAAGTTTGACATCAAGCTCAACTTGCTGCTGGGTGGTCGAGCTGAAGATAAGCTTGGCTTGCTTGCCTAGCAGCCAGCGCCCCCACGGTTCCTGACCACGGAAGTTGATTTGCTTGACTGGGCTGAGTTGCAACGTGCTGTCAAAAGTCGGCACGGTGTTCGCTAGAGTTACGGGGGCAAGGTCAGCCATTGATCTTCACGACCTGCGTGCTGCGCCAAACGCTGATCCCCAGCACCACCCACCACAATTCGGCGAAATGCGGGCTCGGTACGGCGACCACCACGTCCACGAAATTCATGGCGGTGTAACCGAATAGCACGGCGATCAGCAGTGGGTCGCGGCTTTTGGCGGCGGCCCAGAGCCCATAACCGTATACCAGCAGCAAACCGCTCAGGCCGATTACGCCCGTTTCCATCAACCACTGGAGCCAAGCGTTGTGGGCAATCAGCCACATGCCGCTGAAACTGCTGAGCCATTCGGGGCACTGAATTTGATTGGCGGTCAAAATGGGGTTGAGTTGGCAACCGCCCTTGAACAAGTAGGTCAAGTAAGGCCCGCCCTGATAAGCGCCCACGCCGCCGATGGGGGAGGTCTGCCAAGCGGCGTAAGCGTCGTCCCAGACAAAATTGCGTCCGCTGGCTTGATCGTCAAGTAGGCGCAGAATCGGCGTGATCTTGAGTTTTAAGGTGCTGACCGCGAAGATAGCGGCGGCCACGACGCCCAGCGGAATGAGCACCCAGCGGCGCATTCCCCGCTCTCCGGCGAGGAGCAAGGCTGCCATGCTGCCGACCACCAAAGCCAGCGTCGGCCCCCTGCTACCGGCTGCCAGCAGGGTGGCAATGGCCAGCAACCCTGCCGCGACACGCCACCAGATTGCCCCGCCGCGCCAGAACATGATGAGCCACAGGGCGATGACGGCCAGCAAACCCAGCGACACGGTGTAATAGTAAGGATGACTCAGCCGGGCCATGATGCCCGCCACTCCCTGTGTATAAAGGCTGTAACCCCAAGCCGTCAGGAAAATGACCACTTCTCCCCACAGCAGCGGGCGCAGATGGCGGCTGTCTTGTAGATACACCCCCGCCGCGATCATCGCTAAAATTTCGAGGGTGCGGATGCCGGCGAAGCCGAGCGAGAGCAGTGGGTTGGGGGTAAAAAGGGCCGCGACAATTTGCGAGGCAGCAAAGTAAAACAAGATCCAGCGGGCAACAAGTGGCAGACGCCGCAGCGATCCCAGCGCCGCAAAGGCCACCAAGTAAAAGAACGGCACCACCGGAACGGCGGCGATCAGCCAAGGCAGCCAACGCGGAGGAGAAGTGGCCGTGCTGGAGGGAACAGGCCCGGAAGGCGTGGACGAGTGAGCGGGCAAAGACACACCTGACAGTATTTCACGAAGTCGGGAAAGGAGAGCGGCGCGGCGTGAATTCAGCAAGTAAAAAAAGCTCCGCCCTGCACGTGGCAAAGGGCGGAGGCAAAGGTGGTGACCCCAACGGGATTCGAACCCGTATCGCTACCTTGAAAGGGTAGTGTCCTAACCGTTAGACGATGGGGCCACACCTGTCGGATCTAAAAACGCACCTTTGGGAATCGTTTTTTTCGCCGCCCTTTCAAGGGGTGCTTTTCAGCACGGAAGGAATGATAGTGGGGAAAGTCGGTTCTGTCAACTGCGCTGGTTGTGCTTGACGACTTGGGGAGCGAGCTTTGGGCAGCAGCAGCGCGATTTGCTAGGCTATGGACGCGAGATTTGCAGCCGTGCCACTCAGGGTTTTTTGGCGGCGGCAGTGAGTCATCCAAAACAGCACTGGAGAAACAGCTATGTCCATCAAATTTGGAACCGACGGCTGGCGAGACATCATCGCCGAGGATTTTACCTACGCCAATCTGCGAACGGTAGCGCAGGCCCACGCCTAGGCGCTCAGAGCGGCGGGCGGCAGCTCGGTGGTGGTGGGCTTTGATCCGCGTTTTGGGGGCCGCGACTTTGCCCGCGTGGTGGCCGAAACGCTGTCGCAGCAGGGCTTAGGGGTCTGGCTGGCGAGCGAGTATCTGCCCACACCTGCCCTTTCATTCGCGGCGCTGCATTTGGGCGCGGCGGGCGGCGTCATGATTACGGCTTCTCACAACCCGCCGCAGTACAGCGGCTACAAGCTCAAGGGGTCTTACGGTGGCAGCGCCACGCCCGCGATGGTGGCCGAAGTGGAAGCCACCCTCGCGCAGCCTGAGCCTTACAACGGGCCAGCCGGTAACATTCAGCCGCTGGACATCCGTGAAGCGTACTTCGGGCAGCTTGACCGTCAGCTCGATTTGAGCGCTCTCCGGGCTTACCGAGGCGTGGTGTATCACGATGCGATGGGAGGCGCGGCGGCGGGCTGGCTGAGCGCTTACGTGCGGAGTCGGCGGTTTGGCTTTGAGTTGCGCGAGGTGCGTGGCGAGCCGGATCCGCTGTTCGGCGGCGTCAATCCTGAGCCGATTCCGCAGAACCTAACGGCGCTGATGGACACCCTCGGCCGTGAGACGGGCCGAACGTTCGCCGTCATCACCGATGGGGACGCCGACCGGGTGGGAGCGGTCACGGCGGGCGGGCAGTTTTTCAACAGCCACCAGATCTTCGCGGTGTTCATCCAGCACCTCTACGGGCGCGGTCTGCGGGGACGGGTCGTCAAAACGGTGTCGGGTAGCCGGATAATCGAGTTGCTGACCCACAAGCTGGGCCTTGAACTTCTGGAAACGCCAGTGGGATTCAAGTACATCACCGACGCCTTTTTGGAAGGGCAAGCCGACGAAACAAAAGCCGTAATGATCGGCGGCGAGGAGTCCGGCGGCTTGTCGTCACGCGGCCACATTCCTGAGCGTGACGGCCTGCTCAACAGCCTCCTGCTGATCGAAGCGGTGGCCATGAGCGGCAAGAGCCTCGGCGAGCTGTTCGCGGACATCGAAGCGGAAGTCGACTTCAAACACGTGTATGACCGCAACGACCTGCATCTAAGCGTCACCTTCGACAAAGCCCAATTGCTCAGCCGGGCGGCGGCGTACCGCGAAGTGGCGGGCCACGCCGTGGAGAGTGTCAACACCCGCGACGGCGTGAAGCTCACTCTCGCGGGCGGCGCGTCGGCAATGTTCCGGCCTTCCGGCACCGAGCCGGTGGTGCGCGTTTATGTGGAAGCCCAGAGCGCGGGCGACGTGAAAGCCATTTTGGACGAAGCTACGCGGCGGGTGCAGGCGCTGGATAACGGCTGAGCGGCGGCGGCGCAGGCTCGCCGTGTCGAGGGCTCAAAGCGGGCGCGGCTGGCTTCCTCAACCTGTTTGCCGCAGGCACGTTCTGTCAGCGCCAAACAGAAGTGGGCCGCCTTCAACTTGAGGCGGCCCACTTCATTTCCTGTATCTAGCTTTTGGCGGAACGGGAGGGATTCGAACCCTCGATAAGCTTGCACCTATACACGCTTTCCAGGCGTGCTCCTTCAACCACTCGGACACCGTTCCAGCGCCAAGCAAGTTAGCGCTTTATGGGGTGAAGATGCAAGTCCCTGCCTGGCCCGCGCTAGGTGTAAGGGTCTTGGAGGTAGCGGCGCAGCACGTCCAAAGGAGCGAACGTGTGGGCCTTGAGGCCGCTCAGCACGGCGTGTGCCCCGCTCCATGCGGCGGTGTACTGCTTGGGCAAGATGTGGCCCAGCCGCAGGGCTTCATCGAGTTCGTCTTCGTCCAGCACTTCGGTTTTGGTGACGTGCCACTCGCCGCCCGGCTGCACCTCTACCATCCCTACCACGTCCAAATAGAGATCGTCTATCCATGGTAGGCCCTCAGCACCAACGCCACTCGCCTCGCCGATGTCTATGTAGAGCTGCCGAATGTGCCCCGCCTCGTCGAGTTGGAGGGTCAGGGCGTGCTTGGCCGCTGTAGGCGCGTAATGCACCCAGCGGTAGCCGGTGTCCAGAATCCGCAGGGTGCGGTTCTCAAACGGCACCACCAGCGGGCTGTGGACTTCACCTGCCCGGTAATCAACGATCACGCCGCTGGGCACCACCAAAGTGGTTTGCTCGCCCCCGCCCACCACCCGCTGCCAATTGCGGCGGTCAAAGACTTTGCGTTTCAGCATGCTGGCGTTTCGCGGGCGGCCGAAAGTGCTCCGAGCGCCTGAATCATCAGCGGGCCTTCGCTGGCCTGTACGCGGGCACGCAGGCTCGCCACCGTGTCGTCCGGCAGGACCGCCACTCGCGACTGCGCCACGATGGGGCCTTCGTCTATGCCCGCTTCCACCTGATGCACGGTTGCGCCGCTGACACGTTCGCCCGCCGCCAGCACCGCTGCGTGAACCAGGTCGCCGTACATGCCGCGCCCGCCGTACTTGGGCAGCAAGCTGGGATGCACGTTGAGGACGCGCTGCTTATACGCACTGAGCGTGAGTGGGCCGAGTTCGCGCATATAGCCGCTCAGAATGACGGTGTCAATTTGGTGAGCGCGGAGAGATTTCAAGATGGCCGCGTCCAACTCGGCAGCATCGGCATAAGCCGCGCCGCTGAGGTGAAGGCGGGGCAGCTTGATCTCGGCGGCCCACCGCATCACCGCCGACGCGCTGTTGTTGCTGATGAGCAGGGCAGGGGTGGCGTCCAGCTCACCCGCCGCGCAGGCCGCCACCACCGCCCGCGCCGTGCTGCCTCCGTGCGAGGAGAGAAAGCCGATCTTCACGGGGTTTTCCGAACAAACTGGCCCCGCTCCTTAGCTTTTGCTGCTCCCTTACTCAACCTGCGCCAGCTCCTGAAGCAAGTAAGCGCTGGTCAAAATGCCGTTGTGGTAATCCTTCACCGCGAAGCTCTCGTTGGGGCTGTGCGGAGCGTCTTCGTTGAGGCCAAAGTCGACCAAGACCACCGGCGCTTTGAGAATTTCTCTGAAGGCCGCCACAATCGGAATCGAGCCGCCGCCGCGCGTGAAGGCGGGCGCTTTGCCGTAAACCTGCTGGAGCGCTTTGCCCGCCGCCCGCACGTAAGGGTTGTCGAGGTCGATTTTGACCGGTTGGCCGCCGTGCAGCGCCCGCACTTCCACCTTGACGCCTGCGGGGGCAATCTTCGGAACGTAGTCCTGAATGAGTTTGGTGATGTTCTCCGTGTCTTGGCCGGGCACCAGCCGCATGCTGATTTTGGCTCCGGCTTTGGCGGCGATCACGGTTTTGCTGCCCTCGCCCTGATAGCCGCCCCAAATGCCATTGACATCCAGCGTCGGGCGTGCCCAGATTCTTTCCAAAGTTGTGTAGCCCGCTTCGCCGGGAAGTCCTGCGGCGTCGATGCTGGCGGCAAACTCGGCGTCGCTGTGCGGCAAGCTGGCCCACAGGTCGCGTTCTTCTTGGGTGATTTCGTCAATGCCGTCATAAAAGCCCGGAATGGTGATGCGGCCCTGCTCGTCTTTGAGCTTACTGATGATTTCGGCCAGGGCGTTGATCGGGTTGGGTGCAACGCCGCCGTAGCTGCCGCTGTGGAGGTCGCGGTTTGCGCCCTGTACCAGCACTTCCACGTAACTCAGCCCGCGCAGGCCGTAGGTCACGGTCGGCACGTCCGGCGCGAAGCGCGAGCCGTCAGAAATCACGATCACATCGCACTTGAGCTGCTCGGCGTACTGCTGCAAGTACGGCTCCAAATTCTTGCTGCCGACTTCTTCTTCGCCTTCCAGCAAAAATTTGACGTTGAGGGGGAGCTCGCCCGATGCCAGCAGCAACTCCACGCCGCGAATGTGGGCGTAGGCTTGGCCCTTGTCGTCGGTGGAGCCGCGTGCGTAGATACGGCCATTTCGCACGGTGGGTTCAAACGGGGGTGTCAGCCATTCTTCAATCGGGGCTTCGGGCTGCACGTCGTAGTGGCCGTATATCAGTACGGTGGGCTTGGCCGGATCGCTCAGGTGCTCGGCGTAGACCACCGGATGCCCGTCTGTGGCTTCCACACGGGCCGTGAAGCCTAAGGTGGCGAGCTTGGCCTGCAAGTACTCGGCGGCCCGCCGCATATCGCCTACGTGGCTGGGATCGGCGCTGACACTAGGAATACGCAGCAGCTCGAAGAGTTCGTTGTTGGCACTGGTTTGCTCCGCTTCGGAAAGCACAAAAGTTGGATTCATGACTGCGATTCTACGCCGCAGCGAGGGCAGAGGTCAGCTCCCGCCCTGAAGTTTGGCATTGACGATCCGTTCATTGCCGCGCCGGTAATTGCCAGTGGCGCGGGCGAGAAGCTGTTGCTGAGCGTCGATGTCTTCAGCGGCGCTGAGCGCTCGGAGCAGTTTTTCGGCCCGCTGACCGCCCAACACCATCACGACATTCAGGCCGCGCGAAATCCGCAGCCGCCCGTCTTTGGTGGCCTGAAAGGTAAACGGATCGTCGCTGAGGCCCATTGGCTAGACTCTAGCTTAGAGCGCGGCCCAGCTTGTACCCTCTGGCTATGCGTCCCGATCTCACTTCTTACCTCGGCCAAACCGTGCGGGTGGTGGTTGACCGGCCCCTCGGCAGCCGCCACCCGCGCTGGCCCGGTCTCATTTACCCGGTCAACTCTGGCGAACTTCCCCAGACGCTCAGCGGCGACGGGCTGCCCATAGACGCTTACTTGCTGGGCTGGACAACCCCGCTGGCCGAAGCACAGGGCGTGGTGGTGGCCGTCGTGGTGCGCCGGAACGATACCGAAGACAAACTGATCGTGGCCCGCCCCAGCACGGTTTGGACAGACGCGGAGCTGCTGGCAGCCGTGGAGTTCCAAGAGCGCTTTTTTGTCTCGGAGCTGGTTAGACTGCCCTCATGATTGCAACCACACTCATCACCGGAGCCAGCGGCGACATCGGCTCGGCATTGGCCCAGGCTTGCCGCGACCACCGCCTGATCTTGCAAGGCCGTGACGAAGCCAAACTGAGCGCTCTGTGCGCCGAATTGCCCAACGCCCGCCCGCTGCTGCTCGATCTGGCGCGGCCTGAGACGTTTGCGGCGGCGCTCGCAGACTTGCCCCCACTGACCAACTTGATTCACAACGCCGGAACGGTGGAACTCGGCCCAGTTGCCGAGCAAGACCACAGCGTTTGGACCAACACCCTGGCCGTCAACGTGGTGGCTCCCGCCGAGCTGACCCGTTTGCTGCTCCCCAATTTGCGCCAGATGCGCGGCTGCGTGGTCTTTATCAACTCCGGCGCGGGCCTGAGTGCCAGCGCGGGCTGGAGCAGTTACGCCGCCAGCAAGTTCGCGCTGCGGGCGCTGGCTGACGCCCTGCGGGCTGAGGAGAGCGGGGCGGGCCTGCGCGTCACCAGTATTTATCCGGGCCGCACCGCCAGCGCCATGCAGCAAAAAGTGCGGCGGCAAGAAGGCGAAACCTACGACGCTGAAACGTTCATCCAGCCGCAGACGCTGGCCCAAACCGTGCGCTTCGTGCTGGACGCGCCCAGAGACATTCTGCTGAGCGACGTCACGGCCCGCTCTACCGGAGGAGCCTGAGCTTCAGGGCCGTCATTTTTGATCTGGACGGCACCCTGCATGACCGCTCAGCCACTCTTGCCGAGTACCTGCTGGGCCACGTGGAGCGCTTTGACTTGCCGAGCGGGTACGCTGAGCGCTTCACCGAGCTGGACGATTTTGGCTACTACCCCAAGCCGGAGGTGTTCGCGGCGCTGGTGGCCGAGTATCAGCTTGTACACGATCCTGCTGTCCTCTTTGCCGACTTCAGAGAACACAAATTGGGGGCCGTCAAGCTGATGGTGGGCGCTCACGAAGTCTTGGCCGAACTGCGGTGGCGTGGCCTCAAGATTGGGGTGCTGACCAACGGCCGCACCACCATGTAGCACGGCGTGATGGAGCGTCTCGGTTTGCTGCCGCTCGTCGACGACCTGATCATCAGTGGGGCCGCCGGAATTGCCAAGCCCGACCCGCGCATTTATGAGCTGGCCCTTGAGCGGCTGTGCGTCCCGGCAGGCAAGACGTTGTTCGTCGGAGACTCGCCGCGCAACGACATTGCTGGGCCGCAGGCGGCGGGAATGCGGGCCGCGTACCTGCCTACCAGCCACCCGCTGCCCTCAGGTACCGTGCCGGACTTTGTCCTGAGCCGCTTGGCCGATGTGCTGGCGCTGATAGATCCATCAATTTGAAAACTGAAAACCGCCCACCTCGATTTGAAGTGAGCGGCTTGAAATAAAGGAGGGAGTTTAAGGTGCGGAAGGCGCGGTGGTGGGCGCAGCGTCTGTCGGGGCAGCGTCATCCGTCGGCGCGGGGGCGGCGGGCAAGCGGTCGGCGTAAGTCGTCACCTTGAGGCGGTTGACTTGAGCGTCCAAATACTTCTGGGCGGCTTCACCGGCCAATTGGTCGCGGATTTGGCTGTCCACTTCGCTCAGTGGCGCGGTTCCGGCGTCGGTGCGCTTGGTCACGACCAACACGTGATACCCGAACTGTGACTTGACCAGCTGAACCTGGTTGAGCGGCCCCTCGAAGCTGGCCTTGTCGAATTCCGGTACGGTATCGCCCGGTGCGAGGCAGCCGAGGTCGCCGCCCTGCACGGCGCTGCCGGGGTCTTTGGACTGGGCCGCCGCGATTTTGGCGAAGTCGCCGCCCGCCGCGAGGTCTTTGACGATCTGCTGCGCTTCGGCTTCGGTAGGCACCAAAATGTGCTTGACGCAGGCCTCGGCCTTGCGGGTAAAGCTGGCTTTGTTGAGGCTGTAAAATCCGGCGACCAACGAATCGCTGAATTTGAAGCGCGTCTGAATGCTCTTGAGATAAGCGGCCACGATCTGCTGCTCTTGCAGCGACTGGCGGTAATCGGCTTCGTCGGCAAAGCCGCTGCCCTGAAGCGCGGTATCAAATTCCTCTTTGCTGGGAAACTGGCCTTGGTCGGTGGTGAGTTGGGTATCGATGGCCGCGTCGTCACTTTTGAATCCGGCTTTTTTGGCAAGTTGCAAGGTGGCCTGCTGACGGGAAAAAGTGGTCAAAAACTGCGGCTTGAACTGATTGAACGAGCTTTCCATATCGCTGCTGTAGGGCATGCCCTGCGAGTTGGCGCTGCGGGCCACCGCCATGCGGAACGAGCGGTCAAAGTCGGCCATGGTGTAGTCGGTGCCGCCCACCGTCGCCACTACGGTGGTGGGATCGGTTTCCGGCAGAGCGGGCGCGGCAGTGGGAGCGGGCGCAGTGGTGGCAGGCGCGGTGGTAGCGGGCGCGGCAGCAGGTGCGGGCGTTGCGGGCAGAGTAGGCGCAGGCGTGGTGGCCTGAGCCGCCGCCAGCGAGGTGAGAGCCAGCAGGGCAGTCAACAGATATTTTTTCACTTGCTCACTTTAGCGTTCCAAAGACTGCTTTGCTTTGAGCCAGCCTCCATTCTTCGGCGGCTTTGCCGGGTGCTGTTTTGGGCCGCCTGATTTGATCCGGCAAAGTCACCCTTACTGCTTGCCTGCTACAATCCTGACCGTGCCTTTAGAGCTACTTCCTACCCAAGACGCCCGCGCTTACGACGAAGTGGTGGCCCGCCTGCCTGTCACCAGCGCCCTGCAAGGCTGGGGCTACGGTGAGGCCCGCCGCGAACTCGGCCAGGTGCCGACGCGCTACTTCATCCGAGATCAGGGGCAGATCGTCGGAGCGCTCCAACTTATCCGCAAGCGGTTGGTGCCGGGTTTCGATTTGCTCTACGCGCCGCGCGGCCCGGTGCTGAGCAGTATGGCCCAGCTTCCCGACCTCGCGCCTGCCCTGCGCAAACTGGCGCGGCCCACCGACACCCTCATCAAAATCGAGCCGCCGTTTGCCCGCACCCCCGAACTGATTCCCGAACAGATCGGCCCTTGGCGGCGCACCGAAGCCGAGCAGCCCGAGCACACCATTACCGTTAATCTGATGCGCCCGCCCGCTGAGCTGCTCAAGAACCTGCACAGCATGGCGCGGCGCAATGTCAAGACCGCTCAGAAATTTGGGGTGGAAGTGGTGTCGGGCGGCGAGGAACTGTTCGAAGAGTTCTGGACGATCTTCACCGCCACCAACGAACGTGCCCAGCTCGGCGCGTTTCCCAAGAGCTATTACCTGACCATGTTGCGCTCGGGGGCCAGTGGAGGGGGCGACGCTTACATCGTGCTGGCGCGGCACGAGGGGCGGGCGCTGGCGGGGGGCTTTTTTCTGGCGATGGGTGCGGCCACCAATTACCTGTTCGGCGGCAGCATCAAAGATGACCGGCCTGCTGAGGGCAGCGGCGCTGAGGGTGCTGAGCGCAAAGACGCCAAAGCCCCCACTGCCTTTTACTGGGGCGCGATGCAAGACGCCCAGCAGCGCGGCTACCGCAGCTTTGATTTCTGGGGTATTCCGCGCAAACTCGATGAGGGCAAACACAGCTTCGGGGTCTACCGCATGAAAGAAAACTTCGGCGGCGAAAAAGTCTGGTTTCCCGGCTACGAATTGCCGCTCAGCCCGCTGGCTCCGTTGATTGTGCGCGGCCTGCGCTGGCGCAAAACCCAAAACAACCTCCGCAAACGCGGCAGCGCTGAGGACGTGTTGTAATGGCCCTGATGCAAGGCGAGGGCGCTCTGGCACTGATCGGCTATTCCGCTGCCGCTGCCCGCGCCCTGCGCGAATTCGGCCTGGTGACGCTCGGCGTGCCTGCCGCGCCTTTGCCGGAAGTGCTGAGCGCCTGCGAATCGCTGGGCTTTGCCGGAGCGCTGCTGCATCCCAGCTTGCAGGCCCAGGCCGCTGAGCAAGTCCAGCTTGATCCCGACGCCCGCCGCGCCGGACTGACCGACGCGCTGGCCTTTACCGGCGGGCCGCGCGGCACCTACGCCGCTCCCGAAGCGCTGCTGAGCGCCGTGCAGGAAAGCAGTTACGCCGCCAGAGGAGCGCACGCCGTCCTGATCGGCTCGGCTGCCGATTTACGCTTGGGACTGGGGCTGGCCCGTATGGGCTTCAAGGCCATCACGGTGGTTGCCGACTCGCACCGCGAAGCCGAAGCGATGTCGCGTGATCTGCCAGCGGGTCTGGCGGCTTTCGCTCTGACGCGCCAAGACGCTGCTCTGCGCGGCCTTGCTGAAAAGGCCGACTTCTTGGTCATCACGGGCGGCACTTTGCCGAGCCATCTGGTACAGCCTTACCACACCGTCCTTGACTTGAGCGGCAAAGCGGGCCGCGAAGTGCAGCGGGTGGGAGCCACTTTACTGAGCCTTCCAGACTTTCCGGCCCGCGTGCTGGCGCGGCAGCTTGAACATGCCAGCGGTCAGCGCTTCCGGCCTGACCTGCTGGCTGAAGTGGCGGCAACTTTGGCGGCTGAAGCTTAGAACACCGCTCTGCTAGCCCCTTTCGCCGTTTGTCTGGTTTCTAACAGACCTGATTCAAGATGAGCTGTACAATAAAAAACCTAAATGAATCTCATTGTGGTGTTGTTGAGTGTCTGGCTCGCTCTGAACCTCGCTCTGTTGGCTATCGCGGGGGCCGCCGCTTTTTTACGTCGTGACGAACCCTTGCGGATGCGGGCCTAGCCTTGTTTGTCTGCCCACCACCAAAAGCCGCGCCTTTCTCATCTAAGAAGGCGCGGCTTTTGGTGAGTTCAACGGGTTTTATTCGTAAGTCACTTCCAGCAAGGTGAATTTGGCACTGCCTTTGGGAAGCGGTACCGTCACGGTGTCGCCGGGGCGGCAACCGTTCAGGGCTTGCCCAATGGGAGACTGATCGCTGATGCGCCCCTTGAGGACATCCACTTCATACGTGCCGACGATCTCAAAACTGCGTTCAGTGCCCCGCTCGTCCTTGACTTTGATTTTTGCGCCGAGGCCCACGCCGTTTTGGGCGTTTTCTTCAATAATCTGGGCGCGTTCCAACTGGTCTTCCAATTCGATAATCCGCGACTCGTTTTCAGACTGCTGCATTCTGGCTTCGTCGTAAGCGGCACTTTCGCGCAAGTCGCCGTCGGCAAGAGCGCTGCCCATGTACTCGCTGATCTGTTCGCGGCGGGTGGTCTTGAGGTGGTTGAGGGTTTCGGCAAGCTTGTCGTGCCCGCGCTTGGTCATGGGAATCTTGGCTCTGGTCATAAGAACTTCCAGTATAGCGGCCCCACTCTGTTGGGCGCAGGCGTGAGGCGAAGGTCGAAATTGGAGGGCCAACCAAACAACTTGCTCGACTGCTTGGGCCGGAAATATTCTGCTCGCGCGAATTGGCACGGCGACGACTCACGCCACCGCATTGAACTGCTCTACGTCTTTTCCTTCGCTTTCTTCCGATCCTGCGGTGTAGATTTTGAATTTTCCTCTCCGCGTGGGGAGGATCAATTTTAGGCTTCCAGACCTTCTTGCACGCCGTCGAGGATGTTGGAAAGCCGCGCCCGCGTGAAGGGCCGTTTGCCTTCCAGCAGGTGGCCGTCATGGGCGTGAAGGTGCCAGTGCTTGCTGCCGCCCATGACCCTCAGCGATACCCCGCCCAGATCCACGTGCCTTGGGCTGACCGCCGCCAAAAACAGCGCTTGTCCAGTTCCCAGTTGCGCAGTGCCCTGTGACGATTGATCCTGCGGCGAGTGCGTGTCGGGCCGGTTGAGGCTGACACTCATGATGGTGGTGGGCAGATCGTAGGGCCGCTCCATGCGGTAGATGTAATCGGGGAAGTCGGCGACTTTGCTTAGCGTCAGGCCGCGCGGGGCCGCTTCTTGTTCCAGCCACGACAGCAAAGTGAGCCACGAAGAGTAGAGCGCGTCTTTGGAGGCGGTATTTGAGTTGGACATCTTAAGGTGCAGTGTAGCGTGCGGCGGCGGTGGGGGAGCGGCACGAAAAAACCGCCCACGATGGGGCGGCAGATGAAATGTTGAGGGTTTAGAGTTTGTCCACAGTTACAGCAGTCACGGTGCAGTTGGCATAGACCGGAATAGAGGGCAGCAAGGCCGAAACGCTGTTGGTGCTGACCGTCTTACCATCGCCCGTAAGTGTCAGCTTGGCATAGAAGCTGCCTTTGCCGTTGGCCACTTGGTTGCTGGCCGTGACTGTTTTGATGTTGACGTTGGCATTCGGCTTGACCACAATCGCTTGAGGCAAGAAACCGTTAGATGAATCTGCCGTGAAAATCGTTTTGAAGTCATTACCGCCGAGATTCTGTAAGTTGCTACCCTGAACAGTTGCGCCGTAGTTGCTGTCGTACTGGCTGTCCGTATTTCCCAGCAAGTTGATGCCTATGCTGGAAACTGTGCCCGAAGCGTTGTAGTACACGCCCACGTTGGTAATAGTGGTGGTGCTGCCATCTTGATTGATGGTGTTGTCGCAGGCCACGTACTTACCATTTGCGTCTCTGTACTCAGTTTTCAAGTCGTTAAATTTGACCGTGCCGGAGCCGGTGCTGGCGCTCCCGCAGGCGGCGAGGAGGAGGGGCAAGGCGAGGGCGGGCAAGAGCATTTTGGCGTTGAGTTTCATGGTGTTCTCCTTGAAAAGTTGAGCTTGAGAAAGGCGGAGTGCCGATAAAGTTTACGAGCAGTTGACAACTGGAATGGCTGTTACGCTTTCGACGACGTTGCTGACGTTTCCATTCTGGTCTTCGCCAATGGCCTGAACGTAGGTGTACCCTCTGACATAAGTGGTGTTAATCGGCGTGGGAATGATGCTCTGTGCGCTCAGGCCACTGCTGACTTTGAGCGGAGCGACTTCAGAACCGATGGTAATGGTGGCCAGTCCATTGCCTGAGTAATCGGGAGAGCTGTAGCGGTCACCAAAAATACGTTGTTTGGTGGTTTGGCCGGTCTGCACGCCTTTAAATGAAATCCCGATGCGCTGTAGGCCACCTGTCCAACTGACGCCGACTTGCAGTTGCGTATTCCGGTCATCGCAAATGACATTCGTTCCCGCTGCTAACGTCTTGTTGTTCTGATCCTTAACACTTGTTCTCAGGGTGTATTCGCTGTTGTACGAAGTGACGGCGTTCAGAGTTACCGAACTGCCGCCCCCATTGGGCGCTGGGGTCACGGTAATGTTACAGGCCGAGAGCAGCATAGCCGCGCCGATCAGTCCCAAAAGTCCCTTATTGATCTGCTTCATCTCCTTCACTTTGCCGCCTCAAGCTGACTTGAACGTGATAGCGCCTTAAGCAGACATGAAGAAGGCATGAAATGAACTTGAGATTAATCTTGTCT
The DNA here is from genome assembly GCF_007280555.1 of Deinococcus detaillensis. NCBI lineage: Bacteria > Thermotogati > Deinococcota > Deinococci > Deinococcales > Deinococcaceae > Deinococcus > Deinococcus detaillensis. The sequence continues at coordinate 128,832 of NZ_VKDB01000006.1, forward strand.
GGCACGGCGAAGGCGAGGCGGCTTACCAAAGGGCGGCGCGGCGGGCGCTCAAATAACGCTATGCTTGGCAAATTTTTCAAGAAACCCGCCGACGATATGAACGGGCGTGTGCCTCCCGGTCAAAGCCTGACCAGCCGGTTCCCAGTGCTGACCTACGGCCCCGCGCCGCGCTACAAGCTGGAAGACGTCACCCTCAAAATATCCGGTTTGGCCGAGGCAAGGGAGTTCTCGTGGCCGCAACTGCGTGCCCTGACGCAAACCACCCTGACCTACGACATCCACTGCGTCACCCACTGGAGCAAACTCGATACCACCTGGACGGGCATCCGCGTAACTGACCTCATGCCGCTGCTGAGCTTGAAGCCGGAAGCCAGTCATGTGATGATTCATTCGGTGGGCGGCTACACCACCAACCTGAGCTTGGGCGACTTCGTGCGTCCCGAAAACCTGCTGGCCTACCGCTTTGACGACAAGCCGTTGGAAACCGAACACGGTGGCCCGCTGAGATTGGTGGTGCCGCACCTGTATTTTTGGAAGAGTGCCAAATGGATCAGCGGCCTGGAATTTATCAGCGCCGACGCCCCCGGCTTTTGGGAGCGCAATGGCTATCATATGCGCGGAGATCCTTTCAAAGATGAGCGCTACAGCGACGACTGAGCCGGAGCACGGGCCTGAGCCGTCCGGCGCGGGCCATCTGGTGCCTGACTTACTCGCGCACGGCCTCAAGCTGGTTCTGATCGGCACCGCGCCCAGCCGCATCAGCGCCGCAGCGGGGGCTTACTACGCCAATCCGCAAAACAAGTTCTGGCGGGTGCTGTTTGAAGTGGGCCTGACCCCGCACCTCTTTAAGCCGCAGGAGTTTCCGGCTTTGCTGGCGCTGGGTATCGGTCTGACCGACGTGGCCAAAAAGCACAGTGGCGTGGACGCCAGCTTGCCCTCAGAGGCGTGGGAACCCACCGAGTTGCGTGCCCGGATTGCCTATTACCGCCCCGAAGTGGTGGCCTTTACCAGCAAGCGCGGAGCCAGTCAGGTGCTGGGCCTGCCCACCGGCAAGCTGCCGTATGGCCCGCGAGCCGAGCGCCTGGAGGGAGCCGAAGTCTGGGTGCTGCCGAGTACCAGCCCGCTGGGCCACACTTATTTTCAGCTTGAACCTTGGCAGGCTTTGGCCGAGCAGCTCAAGAAAGATGCAGGAAGCGGGAACTCTCCTCAGGTTGGGGGCGTACTCTGAACATGGATTTGAGCGGTTCTCGGCAGTTAAGCAAATTTTCTTCTCTCACTTCTCAGCGGAGCGTTTACATGTCACTTCCTCCTTCACCGCGCCCAACTTCAGACGATCAGCAGTGGCCCGACCAGCAGTGGCTCAGCGGCGGCAAGCCCACTTCCATCGCTGGCCAAGCCGCGTACTTGGCAGGCCGCGCCGGAGACACGCTGGGACTGATCGTGGTGGGAGCGCTGAGCCTCGGACTGATTGCCGTGCTGCTGATCTGCTTAATTCTTGCTGGCATCAAAGGCAGCTTGGTGGCCACGCTGTTGATGCTCCTGGCCATCGCAGGTGTGGTGCTGGCCTTTGGCAAGTTTCGGCGGCAAACCCGGCAAGCGGCGGTGCTGCGGAGTGGCGGCGCGGCATTGCCCCGCAGTGATGTGGGCACCGAATTTGCCACCTTGGAAGCCGAGCGCATTCAAAAGCTGGCTCACCTGACCCTCAAAGCGGGCGCAAGCCTGAGTGCGCCGCTACGCCAAAAGCTCAACGCCTCGGCCACCGCCATCCGCGACGCGCTGCGGGCCACGGCGGCGGGCGGGGTGCTGACCCGCGAGGCCCATGACGCCCGCCAAGCGGCCGACGATGATTTGCCCACCGCGCTCTCGGCTTACCAAGACCTGCGGGTGACGGGTTCGGGCCTGGCTTACGGCGAAGTGCTTCTCTCCGAGCAACTGACCCTGATTGAGCGCCGGATGCGGTCTATCAGCGACGCGCAGGCCCAGCAGCACACCCGCAAGCTGGAAGCTGGACGCCGTTACCTCAGCGTCAAGTACGGCGAGGCCGACGACTTGCAACCAGCCGAGGTGCGGGTGAGTGGGCAGAAGGTCAAGGGCGAAGCTGAGCGGTAGATGTGAGAAACTTGGCCCTTGTAGATCAGCGGTGGGCCGTACACTAAGCGCATGAGTCCATCCAACCCGGAACCGTCCAGCCCCCCCTTGCGCGTGGTGGTGGCCACCAGCAATCTCGGCAAAGTCATTGAATTTGAAGAAGCGCTTTCTGGCCTCGGCTGGCAGCTTGAGCCGCTGGGCGATTACAGCTTGCCCGAAGAAACCGGCAGCACCTACGCCGAAAACGCCATGATCAAAGCGGCTGCCGCTTCTCTGCACACTGGACTGCCGGCGCTGGCCGACGATTCGGGCCTGGAAGTGGCCGCTCTGGGCGGTGAACCGGGCCTGTACAGCGCCCGTTTCGGCAACCGCAAAGACGACCACGAGCGCAATTTGTATTTGCTGGAGCGCACCCGCAACGTCCAAGACCGCCGCGCCAAATTTATCAGCGTGCTGGTGCTGGCTTACCCGGACGGCCACATCGAGGAGTACCGGGGCGAAGTGGACGGCCAACTTTTGGAAGGCCCGCGCGGGGTGGGCGGCTTCGGCTACGACCCGCTGTTTGGGCTGCCGGATGGCCGCAGCATGGCTCAGCTCAGCTTGGAAGAAAAACGCGCCGTGGGCCATAGAGGTAAGGCCTTTGACGCCCTCAAAAAAGCCCACGTGGACGGCCCGCCGCCGCGTCCGACCGGCAGCAAGGTCAACTGAGTGACACACTCACGACTGCTGCGCCCCGAGTTGCCCGAAGTGGTGGCCCTCATCCGTGAGCGCAGGAGTGAGTGGCAGGACTTGGGTGTTGAGCGGGTGCGGGTTTTTGGCTCGGTGGCGCGGCAAGAAGCCGGGGCCGAGTCGGACGTGGACGTGCTGCTTGACCTTGAAGCGGGCGCAGGACTCCTGACGCTGGCCCGCGCCCGCGACTTTTTTGAGCACCTGCTGGGCTACCGCACCGACGCCGTGACCGAAGCGGCCCTCAAGCCCCCCTTGAGCCGAGAAGTGCTGCTGGACGCGGTGGACGCCCTCGATCCCAAGCTGCATCCGCCGAGACGGGGCCACAAGCGCTGGAAGTGGCGCGTCTACGAACTGCTCAGTGACATAGACGCCCTGCGGGAGTACACGGCGGCCCACACCTTTGAAAGCTTCAGCGCTGATTCGCTGACCCGAGACGCCGTGCTGCTGCGGCTGCTGCGAATAGGGGAGGCCACCAAATACTTGCCGCAGCGCCTGCAAGACACCCACCCGGAGATTCCTTGGGCCACTTTGCGCGACGTGAGAAATTTGGTGGCCCACGATTATTTCGGCCTCGACGTTTCGTTGGTGTGGGTGAGTGTGACGCGGGAAATGCAGTCGCTGCGCCCCCTGTTTCAGGCGCTAGCGCAGGAACCGGAAGACGGGAGCTCAGCGGGCGCGGCGCAGCACCACAAGCCCAGCTAAAGGCCGCCGCCCATTCTTTCTGAGGATGCGGGCGCTAGCATGCGCTTATGTTGCCGCTTCTCAAGCAAGTACTCGATAATTTCAACTTTGACATTGACGCGGACAAGTCCCGTGAGGAAAACGCCGAAGGTGTGATCCGCAACGCCGCCCTGCTGGCGGGCGCGGTGGCCGTCGAGCCGCTGCCGTTTGCCGATTTGCTGCTGATTACCCCGCTGCAAATCAAGATGGTGCTGCACGTGGGCAAGGTCTACGGCTTCGAGATCACCGCCGAGCGTGCCCGCGAGATTATTCAGGAACTCGGCGTCACGGTGGCCTACGGGATGGTGGCCCGTCAGGTCATGCGCAGCCTCGCCAAGCTGGCCCTGCCGATTGTGGGCGGCCTGATCACCGCGCCCGCCGTCTACGGCTGGACATACGCGCTGGGGCGGCTCTCCGAGCAGTATTTCGAGCAAAAGCGCCTCGGCCTGCCGTTTGACAAAGATCAGCGCACTCAGGTGGTACAGGAAGCCAAGCAGAAGACCAAGAACATTTTACCGAGTGCCAGCGATTTTACCGATCTGGCCTCCGAGCTGCGCCGCCGCGCTGAGGAACGCAGCAAAAATGCAGGTGGCCCAGATAAAGCCAAGCCAGCAGACAAAACGGTGGACGCCGCCCCGGTGGATTTGACCAAAGACGCCGTGAAAGCTGAACAGCCCAAGGCAGAGCAAACCAAGTTGAATTGAGCGCCCTCTTTTACTCCACCCGCTCCAGCACATAAAACGCCCGTTCGCCTTCCCGCGCCAGATCGGTGACGGCGTAGCCCGAGGCGAGGTAATGCCCCAGCACGTCTCGCAGCGCCAGCCGCCACGCCAGCGTCAGGGGAGAGGGCAGCTCAAAAGCATTCAGCGGCACCTCGGCCAGCAACTTGGGCGCGTCGGCGCTGAGCTCAGGCGCACTGGGCGTCTGGCCCTGCGCTTCCAATACCCGGACGCCTTCCGGCTTCGGCGGGGGCCGCTCCGAATGCTCCGTGCTGACATCCCACTCCATCATCAAGCGGTCAGCGGGCAGATCCTCGGCCACGTACCACTCGGGGTGATACGACACCGCCCTCGCGCCCAGCTTGCCCAGATTGAAGCGGGCGTTGCGGGCCACTAGCGGGTCGAACGTCCACGTCACTTTGGTCAGGCCCATCTCGCGCACTCGGCGGGCTTGGTGGTGCTTGAGTGCAGCCGCCGCGCCGTGTCCGCGCCAGTCGGGTCGCAGCGCCAGCAGGTGCGAGTGGTGCCAGATGCGCCCGTCCTGATAAGCCGGAAAGCCGTAGACAAAACCGAAGGCCGGGCCGCACTCCTCATCCGTCTCGTCGACCGGAAAAGCCGCCGCCACCACTCCGCCGAGGTGGGCGTGAATGCGGAAGATGTTGCGGGGATGCACGGCGGTTTCGGAGTATCCCCAGGCCGCTCGCTGAAGGTCTTCCAACACCACCATCTCCCGCGCGGTGTGCAAGTCGCGGATGGTGAAAGCTGGCCGAGTAATCGGCTCCTTCAAAGACCGAACTCCTCGTGGTAATCGGCCCGCTCTTCCACGAAGTCGCGGTTGAGACTTACCCCGATGCCCGCGCCTGCCGGGACTGGCATCAGGCCGTTCTCGGCTTCCAGCGGTTCGTTGATGGTGTCGGCGGCGTAGTAACGGCTGGCACTGGCGGTGTCGCCGGGTTTGGTGAAGTTGGGCAGCGTGGACAGGTGGATGTTGTGCGCCCGCCCGATACCGCTTTCCAGCATCCCGCCGCACCACACCGGCACGCCGAAGCTCTGGGCCACGTCATGCACCCGCCTCGCCTCGCTGTGGCCGCCAACCCGCCCCACCTTCAGATTGATCACCCGTCCCGCGTCAGTCGTGAGGGCTTTGCGGGTATCGGCGGCGCTGGCGATGCTCTCGTCGAGGCAAATCGGCGTCTTGAGGCGCGACTGCAAGGTGGCGTGGTCGTGGAGATCGTCCCAGGCCAGCGGCTGCTCGATGTAGTCGAGCTTAAACTCGTCGAGTGCCTGCAACTGGGCGCTGTCGGCCAGCGTGTAAGCGCTGTTGGCGTCCACGGTCAGGTGCAAGTCGGGGAACGCCTCACGCACCGCCCGCACCGGCTCCACGTCCCAGCCCGGCTTGATTTTGAGCTTGATGCGGCGGTAGCCCTGCGCGTTGTGCTTGGCCACGCTATCTACAGTGGCTGCCGCATCGGCCTGGATGCCCAGCGACACGCCGACTTCCACCGCCGTTTTGTTACCGCCCAGCAGTTGCCACAGTGGGGTTTCAAGTTGCCGCGCCCACAGGTCCCAGGCGGCCATTTCTAGCATGGCTTTGGCCATCCGGTTGCCTCGCCAAGCTGAAAGTGCCGCGCCCACCGCTTCGGGGTTGGCAAAGGAGCGGCCCAGCACGGCGGGCAAAGCGCCCTGGGTCAGAAAATTGAGTGCGCCCACGGTGGTTTCCTCGCGGTACATCGGCAAAGGTTCGCTGACGCCCTCAGAGAGTCCGGTCAGCCCGCCGCCGTGCAGCACCAGCAGCGGCACCTGCTTTTCGGTCTGCACCCCGAAACTGGTTTCGAAGCGGAATTTGAGCGGCAACCTCAGCAGATAAATCTCGGCGCGTTCGATGATGAGCATACCCAAAGCATAAGCCAAATAAAGTTGCCCCCAGCGCCGCGTGAAGGCGGGACTGGGGGCAAGCTCAAAAAACGGATGGAGCGCCGCGTTTACTCGCTCTGCTTGGTTTCCTTGACTTCCGCCTTGGAAACTTCACGCGGATTGACATTCTTCAGCACTTTCTCGACGGCGGCCACCACTTGATCGATCTGCTCTTTGCTGATCGTCACGGGCGGCAAAAAGCGGATCACCAGCGGCGTGGCGGCCAAAGTCAGTACGCCTTCATCATGCTCAAGCGCGGCGATGTAAGGCCCGCTCTTTTCCTTGAGCTCCATGCCGATCATCAGGCCCATGCCGCGCACTTCACGGATTTTGCTCGAATCAATGGCCCGCAGCTTGTCCATGAAATACTCGCCCTTCTCGCGGGCCTGCTCGACCATGCCTTCGTTTTTCATGGCGCGAATGGCGGCGACTCCGGCGGCCATCGCCAGCGGGTTGCCGCCGAAGGTGGTGCCGTGTCCGCCGGAAGGCATTTTGTCGGCCACTGCGCCGGTCATGGCAAACGCGCCAATCGGCACCCCGCCTGCCATCGCTTTGGCCAGCGTCATGCCGTCGGGCACCACCTGACACTGGCTGTCCACCTTGCAGCCGCAGCGAATACCATCGGCGTCCTGACATTCCTGAGCGCAGAAGTGCTCGACGGCGAACATCTTCCCAGTGCGGCAAAAGCCGGTCTGAATCTCGTCGAGAATGAGCAGCGCTCCTTTCTCACGGGTCAGTTCACGGGCGGCCCGCAAGAACTCTATGTTGCTCGGCCTCACCCCGCCTTCGCCCTGCACGGGTTCCATGATGACGGCGGCCACGTCCTCGGTAATGGCAGCCCGCAGTTCGTCGATGTTGCCGTAGGTGACAAAGGAAACGTGCTCGTTGTCCACCGCCGCGCCGAACGGCTCACGGTATTTGGGTTCCCAGGTAAAGGCCAGTGCGCCCAGCGTGCGGCCCGCGAAGCCGCGCTTCATGCTCACAAAGCGGGTGCGACCAGTGGCGGTGATGGCAAACTTTTTGGCCGCTTCCACCGCTTCGGTGCCGGAGTTACAAAGGAAAATGCGGTCTAGACCCTTGGGCAGCACGCTGACGAGTTCTTGCAAAAATTCGGCGCGTTTGTCGTTGGGAATGCTCTGGGGCATCACCATCAGCTTGCCGGCCTGCTCCTGAATGGCCCGCACCACGTCGGGGTGGCTGTGGCCGATGTTGGCGACGCCGTAGCCCGCCACGCAGTCGATGTAGCTGCGCCCCGACTCGTCCCAAACGGTTGCGCCCTCAGCGCGAACCATCACCACTTGGTGCTTGTTGTAGACGCCGCTGTCATAGCGTGTTTCGGTATCCAGCCATTTGCTTTCGGTCGCAGTCATTGTGGGCCTCCCTGCGCCTCGCGGCGCGTTGGAATGAGTTTACGGGTTCAGAGGGAGCTTGCCCACCCCCTTGACAGGAAGTGTGCGGAGCAAGTCTCTTTGCCCCTCAGCTCACAGGTGAATGGCCATTTTGCCCACGCCCATCGCCGCTTCCTTGAGCGCTTCGCTCAGCGTCGGGTGGGCGTGAACGGTGCGGCCCAAGTCCTCGGCGCTGCCGCCGAACTCCATCAAGGTGACGGCTTCGGCAATCAGCTCGGAGACGTTGGGGCCGACCATGTGAACGCCCAGTACCTTGTCGGTGTTGGCGTCGGCCACCACTTTGACAAAGCCGCGAGGATCGCCGTGACCCAGCGCCCGCCCGTTGGCGCTAAACGGAAACTGACCGGTTTTGACCGCGATGCCCTTGTCTTTGGCGGCCTGCTCGGTGAGGCCCGCCCAGGCGATTTCCGGCGAGGTGTAAATCACCCAGGGGATCACGTCATAGTTGACGTGCCCGGCCTGCCCGGCGATAATCTCGGCCACCGCCACGCCCTCGTCCTCGGCTTTGTGGGCCAGCATCGCGCCGCCCACCACGTCGCCGATGGCGTAGACGCTTGGCAAATTGGTGTGGTAATGCTCGTCAATCTTGACGAAGCCGCGCTCATCGAGCTCCAGGCCCACCTGCGCCGCGCCCAGCCCCTCGGTGTTCGGCACCCGCCCGATGCTGACGATCAATTTGTCGAATTCGGCGGTGACACTCTGCTCTTTTTCGGTGTAAGTCACGCTGACCGAGCCGCCGTTGTCCCTGACTTCAGTAATGTTGACGCTGAAATGGAAATCCAGGCCCTGCTTCTGGAACTGCTTGAGCGCTTCTCGGCTCACGGCCGCGTCGGCAGGCAGTAAGAATCCGGGCAAGGCTTCCAGCACTGTGACCTGAGCGCCGAGCCTGCGCCAGACGCTGCCCAGCTCCACGCCGATGACGCCCGCGCCGATCACGCCGAGGCGCTTGGGAACTTCGCTAAACTCCAGCGCTCCGCTGTTTTCCACGATGTTGCCGCCAAACGGCGCGAGCGGCAGGGCGCGGGGATTGCTGCCGGTGGCCACAATCACATTTTTGGCTTTGACTTCGGTGCCTGCAGCGTCAACAATCCAACCGCCCTCGTCTTGACGCATCAGTTTGCCGTACCCGTGATAGCTCTTGATTTTATTTTTCTTGAACAAATACGCCACGCCGCCGGTCAGTTTGTCCACCACACCGTTTTTGCGGCCCAGCATCTTGGCCACGTCCATCTTCGCGCCTTCGACCGTGATGCCGTGGTCTTGAACGTCGTGCGAGATCATCTCGAACTTTTCTGAGCTGTCGAGCAGCGCTTTGCTGGGAATGCAGCCGATGTTGAGGCAGGTACCGCCCAGCGAGGGTTTGCCGTCACGGGTAAAGGCGTCCACGCAGGCCACACTGAAACCGAGTTGTGCGGCGCGAATAGCTGCCACGTAGCCGCCGGGGCCGCCGCCGATCACCAAAACGTCGTAAGTATCCATATCGTTTCAGTCTACCGTGTGGGGCGGGGGTCAAAAGGAACTCGCTGAGAGACGCCCGCACAGCGTCTACGCTCACTGCCGATCAGGTGCTCAGCCGATCAGTGCCACGATCAAGGTGACCAACAGCACGGCCAGCCCCATCCCCACGCTGCTGGCCACGCCGGTCTGCTCGCCTTCCTCGCGGGCGCGGGCGGTGCCGATGCCGTGCGCCACGCTGCCCAGCGCCAGTCCGCGTGCCAGTGGGCGGCGCACCCCGATGAAGGTCAAAAACGGCGGCAACACCACCGCGCCGATCAGGCCCGAGAGTACCGCCAACGTCGCGGCCAGTGCGGGCGGCGCGTGGGTGTAATCGGCCAGCACCACCGCCACCGCACTGGTCGCGGGCGCGGTCAGCAGGGCTTGTTGAGCCTCGGGAGCGAGGTGCAACCAGCGCGGCAAAAAGAGGTCGATGGCAACGGCGACCAGCGTTCCGCTCAAGCTGCCGACGATCAGCGGTAAGCCCCGGCGTGCCAAGAGTGCACGTTGGCGGTACAGCGGCACAGCCAGCGCCACCACTGCCGGAGACAGCAGCAGCGAAATCGGCTGCACCTGCGCTTTGTATTCAGCGTAAGGGATGCGGGTCAGCAGCAGTGCGGCGGCCACCAGCAGCGTGGCGATCAAGGTGGGATTGACCAGAGGGTGATGGGTGCGGCGCTGGGCCCACAAGCCCAACACAAAAGTCAGCAAGGTCAGCGCCAGCCAGAGCATTTGGCCCTCCTCAGTCTCATCAACAGGGTTATCAAAACCGCCCGCTTCACTGGTCTTCTCCCAGCCAGCGTGAAGTCAGCAGGCCAGTGACGCCCGCGCCGCACAACAGGCCGGTCAGCATCACCAGCAGCCACCAACCCCACGCCGCGCCCGCGCTGAGGTAATTCACGAAGCCCACCGTCGCCGGAACGAACAGCAGGCCCAGTACGCCCAGCAAATCGTCGGCCGCCGCTTCCAGCCAGCTCAGGCGCACCGCTCCTACGCTGAGGGCCAGCCACAGCAGCACCAAGCCCAGCACCGAGCCGGGCACCGGCAAGTGCAGCAGCTTTCCTGCGCTTTCGCCCAGCACCGTAAAACCCATCAGGATGCCCAGCCCCAGCAACCAAGCGGCCAGGGGTGGGGGCTGACCTGAACGGGCGGCGGCAGGCGTCTTCAAGCTCCGGTTTGGGCGCTCAGGCGCACCAGCATGCCGCGCACCACCTGCTTGGCATGCTGGGCCACCAGCGGCATGAAAGCGCGGTAATCCACGTTGGCATCGTGATCGGCGGTGTCGCTGACCGAGCGGATCACCACGAAAGGCACGCCATGTTTGGCGCAGACTTGAGCCACCGCCGCGCCTTCCATCTCGGCGCAGGCCGCTCCGAAGGTTTCCCACAGCCACAGCACTTTTTCGCGGGAAGCCACGAATTGGTCGCCGCTGGTGATCCGGCCCTCTACCACCCGCACGCCTTCAAGTTCGCGGGCAGATTCGAGGGCGGCGCTGCGCAGCGCTTCGTCGGCGTTCCAGCTCAGCGCTTCGCCCGGCACCACGCCCAGTTCGTAGCCCAGCGCAGTCACGTCGACATCGTGCTGGAGGCAATCGGTACTCACCACGATGTCGCCCACCCGCAGTTCGGGGTGAACGCCGCCCGCCACGCCGGTAAAAATGACTTGTGTGGCTCCCGCAGCAATGAGCGCCGCCGTCGTCATGGCCGCGTTGACTTTGCCGATGCCGCCTTCGGTGACGATGACCTGCTGGCCGTCCAGAAGGCCCGAATGCAGCGTCACGCCGGGCGAGATCTGCTGGCTGTGGTCGCGGAGTTCGCTGATCAGCAGCGAAACTTCTTCTTGCATGGCCCCAATAATTCCGATCATGTCGGCAGTCTAGCGGGCCGGATAGAGGGCGGGGTGTTGGCTGAAGGGGTTTCGCGGCCCAGAGCTACCGTGAAGTCAGCGCCAAGTTAGGCAGCGTCTGAATCCTGTGGAATCGCAGAACGTCCGCCTCATATCAAATACAGCAACACTTATTTCTAAAGCGTTCGTCACCACAGCTCTGTGGATATCGCAGGAATACGTTTGTAGAGCTTGGCGTTACGAACAACACCTGACTTTGGCATGACGCTTTATTAACGGCACGGGATTAGACTCATTGATATGACACGGCGCGAGTATATGTTGGCTTGTTTCTCAAAGAGTTTGCGCAGGCGTCTGTGGATGATCGTTTTGCCCACCCTCGCTCTGGGTCTGCTGTTGGTGCTGCTTCAGGTGCCGTGGAGGTGGAGCGCTGGCCTCGAGGTGCTGACCCTGCTGGGGCTGATCGCAGGCATTGTCCACTCTTCTTACCAGCGGCACCGCAACGAATTTGATGATGGGCCGCTCCGCACCGACCATTCCTCAACCTAGTCGGTCAGGTGAGCGGTGACGCTCCTCGCCTTCTGGGGCGTGTCCCTGTGACCATGCTGAGCCATGCACGTGTGGACAAAGCCGCAAACCAAATTCAAACCCACCTGCATCCGCTTCGGCGGCTATGCAGGTGGCTTGTTTTGTTGAGTGTTTTCAGTCGCTCAGGTAATCTTCCGGCTCGATCCCTTCCAGCACCAAGCTGATTTGCTCGCCGATCTCGGCCCGCAGCTCCTCAGCTTCTGTCTTGTCCGGCTTCCAGTTCACAAAGCGGATTTCGGCTTGGCGCGAGACGGCCACCTTCATCTCGAAGTCCGGATACTTGTCGCCTGCCCAGATCTCCAGACCTTCTTGCAAAAACGCGGCCAGCTTCTCGCCGTCCCACTCGCGGGTTCGGGACTCTGTTTTGCTGGTTTTGACCTTGATGGGAGTGGGCGGAACAAAACGGATCAGCACATTTCTGGACATGGCGTAAGAGTAGCAGGCCCGTCGCGGCAAATCAGGAGAGAACCGCTGTTGACCCGGCTGTTATTTCAAGCTTTCGGCACTGACGGTTTGAATCTTGGCCATCTTGGCCTGATACATCTCGTCGTACTTCATGATCAGCAAGCGCGAGGTCGATCGCTCGCCCTGCGCGTCAAAGGACAACGCTCCGGTGATGGTGATGCAGTCCTTCTTGTCGCCTGAAAAGCAGGCGGGCAACTCCACTTTCCGCAGGGCCGCACTCATTTGAGGCCGGGTGACTGTCGCTCCCGACTTGGCTTTGCTTTCGAGGGCGGAGAGCAGCGCGTTGGTGGCGTCATAAGCGTAGACCGCCACGCCACTGGGTAGGGCTTTATAATCGGCCCGGTACTGCGCAGTAAAATCCACGGAGTTGGAAAAGGTGTTGACGGGGCCAAAGACGGTGGTGTAAATCACGCCGACCGCCGCTTTGCCTGCCCGCTGCAAAAAGCTGGGTGAATCTAGGCCGTCGCCGCCCATAAAGTCGGCCTGCACGCCTGCATTGCGCAGGCCCTGAATGAGCTGCCCGCCGGTGTCGTCGGTGCCGCCGAAATAAACGATGGTGGCGTTGCTGGCTTTGACCTGCTTGATCACGCTTGCAATCTGAGCCGGAGTTGAAGCCCCTGCATACGCGGCCACCGCGACGTTGCGGGTCTTGAGATTGCCGATCAGGCTTTTGGTCAGCCCGTTCCCGTAGGCGGTGTTGTCGGAGATGACAAACACGGACTTGGCTCCCAACGTATCGGCGATGTAGGCGGCGGCGGCTACGCTCTGCGCCCGGTCAGGAGCCACCACGCGGCTGAAGTTGCTCCAACGGTGGCTGGTCAGGGCGTCGTTGGTACTCGATGGAGTCACGACCGCCAGCTTGTCTGCGGCAAAGCTCTGCCCCAGCACATTGGACACACTGGAATTGAGCGCTCCGACCACACCGATAATGGCTTTGTCCGCCAAGACGCTCTGGGCGATCTGTTCGCCTTTGGTGGCCGAGGCTTCGTCGTCAAACGACACCAGACTGACATCGATGCCTGCCGCCTTGAGTTCTGCGGCGCGGTTTTTGAACGCGAGTTCAGCGCCGCGTTTGACTTCGCTGCCGATGGCGGTGAGACTGCCGCTCAGTGGACTGATGGTGGCGATCTTATAGCTGGCTGCCTGGGCGGTGCTGAGAGCAAGAAGTAGGACGAAGGTCGCGGCCGGAGCCAGACGTGAAGTTAAGGTCATGCCCGAAGATAGTTAGACCTGGATAACGATGTTCTTACAGACCGCTTATTCCTCACCAAACGCGGCAAAGTTTGTTATTCCTGACTTGACTAAACAGGCGCTGTGGCGCTCACTCTCAGCGACTGCTGGACGGTCTATTAAGGCGAGCGGGCAGACTGGGCGCTGGGTAGAATCAAGTGTCCAAACGATAAGCGATAAAAATAAAAAAAGGCCGTACTAGACGGCCCTTTCGGCTGGTGGAGGCACACGGATTTGAACCGTGGACATCCTGCTTGCAAAGCAGGCGCTCTCCCGCTGAGCTATGCCCCCAGCGCAAAGCAGCCTAGCATCCGCTTTGCGCTTTGTCTAGCTTTGGCTGATTGGGTATAAGCATTATGCTGAGGATCAGATGCTGCGCCGCCACAAATTCTCTGTTCTTCACTGGCCCGTTTTCCCGCCCGCTGCCGTGCTGGTCGGCGGCGCGGCCCGCGACTTACTGCGCGGCGCAGTGCCAAAAGACTACGACTGGGCCGCGCCCGATCCGGCAGCAGCGGCCCGCCTGATTGCTGCAAACCCATTCGTTGAAAGCTCAATCGCCGCAAATCCAGCTGATACGAACTCAGCCGCTACAAATTCAGTCGCTTCAAAGCGCGGCGCGGCCTTTGCCCTCGATGAACAGCGCCAATACTGGCGGGCTGTCGTTGACGGCGTGCAGCACGACTTTGTGCCGCTGCCTGCTGATCTGGAAAGCGAGCTGTTGCGGCGCGATTTCACCGTCAATGCGCTGGCGATTTACGAGAATGGGCAAGTCAGCGATCCCACAGGCGGACTGCGCGATCTGGGGCGGCGCAGCTTAAGGATGGTCAGCGAGCAGAACTTGCGCGGAGACCCTCTGCGGCTGCTGCGGGCGGCGCGGCTGGCCACCACGCTGGGCTTTGGCTTGGAGGCGCAGACCAAAGCCGCCGTGCAGCGCCTCGCCCGAGACCCGGCTCTGCCACTGCCCGCCGCTGAGCGAATCGGTGCCGAACTCAACGCCTTGATGCTCAGCGCTGAGGCCGCCGCCGGGATGCTGCTGCTGCGCGAACTTGGCTTGCTGGAGCTGTACCTGCCGGAGCTGCTGGAGGGCGCGGGCCTCATCCAAGGCGGCTTTCACCATCTCGACGTGCTCGATCACAACATCGAAGCGCTGCACCAACTTCTCGCCCGCTTCCCCGGCGCTGATTTGGCGCTGCGCTGGGCCACCCTGCTTCACGACATCGGCAAGCCGCGCACCAAAGGCGTTCACCCAGAAACCGGACGAAGCACTTACTACGGCCACGCCGAGCTAGGCGCGAACTTGGCGGCACGACGCTTGGAGCGCCTCAAACAGCCCCGCGCCCTTGTCGAGCGGGTCAGGGCGCTGATTCACGCCCACATGGTTCACCTGCCTGCCAACGAGCGCGAGGCGAGGCGCTTCGTTCACCGCCGCCGAGACGTGCTGCCCGATTTGCTTTGGCTGATGCTGGCCGACCGCGAAGCTTCACGTGGGCCGCAGAGTACGCCCGCCACCCGCCACGCTTACCAACTCGGCTTTGAGCGCATACTGGCCGCCCTCGAAGAGCAGCCGCCCGCCCCCGCGCCGCTGCTGACCGGGCGCGAGATCATGAAGCTGCTGAACTTGGAAGCGGGGCCAGTTGTGGGCCGGGCCGTGCGGACGCTGGCCGAGGCCGCCGCGCTGGGCGATGTAGCAACGCCGGATGAAGCGCGGGCCTTTTTGCTGGCTCATCTAGCCGCCTGTGCGCCCGCCGACGTTCCAAACGGGTAAACTCACCTCCGTGAGTATCCGCACGCCCGATTGGGTCAAAGACGCCGTGTTTTACCAAATCTTCCCCGACCGCTTTGCCCGCAGTGGCCGCCAAAACCTGAATCTGCACCTGCAAGACTGGGGTGCGCCGCCCACCTTGCACGACTACATGGGCGGCGATCTGTGGGGCGTCATCGAGCGCCTCGACCACATCCAGAGCCTGGGCATCAACGCCCTGTATTTTTGTCCGGTCTTTCAATCGGCCAGCAACCACCGCTATCACACCCACGACTATTTCAAAGTCGATCCGATGCTGGGCGGTGATGAAGCGCTTCGCAGCTTGATCGACGCCGCCCACGCACGCGGCATGAAAGTGGTGCTGGACGGCGTGTTCAACCACGCTTCACGCGGATTTTTCCAGTTCAACGATCTGCTTGAGCAAGGAGAGCACAGCGCTTACCGGGACTGGTTTCACGTCAGCGCTTGGCCGCTGTTTCCCTACGAGCATCAGCACCCCGCCAACTATGAAGCGTGGTGGGGCAACCGGGCGCTGCCCAAATTCAACACCGATGACCGCTCGGTGCGCGAGTTTTTGTGGAGCGTGGCCGAATACTGGATGCGCTGGGGCATCGACGGCTGGCGTTTGGACGTACCCAATGAGATCAACGACGATTCGTTTTGGCAAGAATTTCGCCGCCGGGTCAAGGCGATTAACCCCGAAGCCTACATCGTGGGCGAAATCTGGGGCGACGCCCAGCGCTGGCTCGGCGGCGACCAGTTCGACGCGGTGATGAACTACAACTTCACCCGCCCCTGTTTGGCGTATTTCGGCGCTCAGACGCTCGATAACGCCATGAACGAAGCGTCCGGCACCGGGTACGTGTCCCCGATGGACGCTGCCGCCTTCGCGGGCCGGATGAGCGAAGTCACCCGGATGTACGACTCGGAAGTGGTGCAGGCCCAGCTCAATTTGCTCGACAGCCACGACACCGCGAGGTTTCTGAGCGTGGTCAGCGGCGACGTGAGCGCCCTGACGCTGGCGACCACCTTTCAGATGACTTATGTGGGCGCTCCCTCGGTGTATTACGGCGACGAGATCGGCTTGGCAGGCGGCCCTGACCCGGATTGCCGCCGCGCTTTTCCTTGGTCGGAGCCGCAGACCTGGAACCGCGAGATCATGCACCATCTTCAGATGCTGACAGCGGCCCGCCATCACAGTAAAGCCCTTCGGCGCGGCTCTTTTGACGTGCTGCACGCAGAGGGCGAGTTGCTGGCTTACCGGCGCGAGTGCGGCGGCGAGTGCGCTTATGTGCTGCTCAACACCGGCCAGCAGGCCAGCGATATAGCGCTGGACAACCTCGCAGCGGGTCAGTACCGCGACGCGCTGAGCGGGCGCAGTTACGGCGTGGGCCAGCAGCAGCGTTTCAGCGTGCCGGGGCGCGGGGCGTTGGTGTTGGTGCAGGGGCTGTAGGAAGCCGAGTTTGGGGACGGCTGTTGGCCTCCAACGGCTCCCCCCACCTCAACCTAGCGTCCTGCCAAGTCTTCCAAAAAGTCGAGCGTGTGCATGGCCACTTCAATCGGGCGCGAGTCGGTCAGGGCGTGAGTCCCGCCCGCGACTTCCACCGTGCGGGCACCGGGAATGCTGCGGGCCATTTCGAGGAGCGTCCACAGCCGAATCACCGGGTCGGCGGTGCCATTGATCACCAAAACAGGCGACTTGACCAGCGGCAACAGTGGGCCGGTGTCGTGGTTGTACTGATCTTGGGCCAATTGATAAAAGCGCAGCGGGCCGGTGCGGAAATAAGAGGCCAAGCCGTAAGGCCACAGGCCCACCCGCTCACGCGGCAAGTCCAAAGTCAGCCGAATAATCTGCGCCGCCACGTTGGGGTTTTCAGGAATGCCGGTCGGAGCACAGGCGATCAGCGGGCCGGCCAACTGCGGATAGCGCACCGCCAGATCAATGATGACCTCGCCGCCCAGCGAGTGCCCCAACAGCGGCGAACCCGCCAGCCGGTTGGCCTGCATCCACAGCGCCAGATGATCGGTGAGCTGCCCGATATGTGCCGGATAAGCCAGCGTCCCCGCCGAGAAACCGTGCCCCGGCGGGTCATACACCCAGACCTGCCGCCAGCGCGACAAGGTGCGGGCGATGCGGCGGTACATCCACGCCGCGCAGCCGAGTCCGGGAATCACCAAGATGGCTTCTTTGTGGCTCTCTCCGTACACGCGGGCGTGGGTGCGCAGACCGCGAATGGTGGTGAAATGAGAACGGCCTTTTTGGGTGGGGGCCTGAGCCGTATCGTTCATGCCTCTCCGGCCAGTGGCTGAGCCAGGAAGCCGATCACGGCGCGGTTAAAGGCGGCAGGCTGATCGACCATCACCACATGTCCGGCGTGGGCAATTTCGGTGTACCGGGCATTAGGCAGGCGTTGGGCCAGCAATTGGCCGAGGTGCGGCGGCACCAGCGGATCACGCGAGCCCCAGATGACCAAGGTGGGCACCTGAATGGTTGGCAGCAGCGCTTCCACATCGTCGCGCAGCAAATCGCGGGCTGAGCGGTAAAGATTGGGCAGGCCGGTTCTGAGTGAATCGCGCAGCACCACCGGCATAAAGCGGGGACGACCTGAAAAGCCCGCACGCGGCAAATTGAGCGCCACTTTCCACCAAGCCGCGTGAAGTAAGCCGCTGGCACAGGCCAAAATCAGGCGGCTGACCCGCTGGGGCGAGGCTGCCGCCACGTACAGCGCGATTTGGCCGCCCATGCTATGTCCCAGTACGGCACACGGCGGCAAATCGAGCTGCTCCATCCATGCGCCGATCAGCCGAGCCGCTTCCTGCACGCCGACTCCGCCGAGCAGTTCTAAAGTCAGGACTTCGTGGGAGGCGGCCAGCGCGGGCGCATTGAAGCGCCACCAGCGCCCCGAACCGCTCAGACCATGAATGAGAATGATCGGCGGCCCCGCGCCCTGACGGGTGTAGCGGAGAGTGCGCGTCCCTGAGCTGAACGTTTCGGTGATGATACGAGGCGGGCGCACACCCAGGAAGATAGCGCAGCGGCGAGGCGCGAATACCGCTTGTATGCCCGCTCCCCCAGTTCTTGAATGTTGCGTGTAGGTGCTCTAAAGTCCGCTCCCCACCGCTTGAGCGCTCCGGTTCATGTTCAAAAACAGTTCATGGATGCGGGCGTCTCCGGTCAGTTCGGGGTGGAAGCTTCCGGCCAGCACATTGCCTTGGCGGGCCAGCACGATCTGGTCTTGGTGACGGGCCAGCACTTCGACGCCCTCTCCCACTGCCGCAATGACAGGAGCGCGGATAAAGACGGCGGGAAACGGCGTTTCAAACCCCGAGACGTCCAGAGGAGTGCGGAATGAGTCCACCTGACGGCCAAAGGCGTTGCGCTGCACGGTGATGTCCATCAAATCGAGGCTGGGCTGCTCTCCGAACTGCGGCGGTGTGCCGTGAATAGTGCGGGCCAGCAAAATGGCTCCCGCGCAGGTGCCGAAGATGGCTCCGCCCGCCGCGTGAAACTCCTGAATAGCGCTGATGAGGCCGTATTCCACCATTAAATTGCCGATGGTGGTGCTTTCGCCGCCCGGCAAAATTAGGCCGGACAGCCCTCCGAGTTGATGCGGCAGTCGGACTTCGATGACGTGTGCGCCGAGGGTCTGGAGCAGGCGCTTGTGTTCGCGGAACGCTCCCTGAAGGGCCAAGACGCCGATGGTGGGTGGTGAGTTCATTCTGGCTCCAGAGTAATTGCTGCTCGGGTGTGGCTGCTGATTCGTAACTGAGATCAAGCTCAATGAAGAAAGGTGGGAGCAAGGCGCGGCGGCCTGCCCCCAACAGTCATACTCGGTAGAAACGAGGTCTTACCAACCCCGGCTGGCCAGTCTTTCTTCGGGAATCAGCGAATCGATATTGATACCGGTCATTGGCAAGCCCAGATTCTCGCTGACCTCGGCCAGAATATCGGGGTTGTCGAAGTGGGTCACGGCCTTGACGATGGCGCGGGCACGCTTTTCAATTTGGGCGAGGTCTCCGCCGCCGCTCTTGAAGATGCCGCTGCCGACGAATACCCCGTCTAAGCCGAGCTGCATCATCAGCGCCGCGTCCGCAGGCGTAGCGATGCCGCCCGCCGCGAAGTTGACCACCGGCAGCTTGCCGTACTGGTGGACATACTGCACCAAGTGGTAAGGCGCTTGGAGGTCGCGGGCCACCGACATCAGTTCCTCGCTGGGGCGGGCCTGAATGCTGCGAATTTCGCCCAGGATATTTCGGGCGTGCCGCACCGCTTCCACCACATCGCCGGTACCGGCTTCGCCTTTGGTGCGGATCATGCTGGCTCCCTCACCGATTCGCCTGAGCGCTTCGCCCAAGTTTTTGGCTCCGCAGACAAACGGCACGTTGAATTTACTTTTTTCAATGTGGTAGCTCTCGTCGGCGGGGGTCAGCACTTCGGATTCGTCAATGAAATCCACCCCGAGCGACTGCAAAATCTGGGCTTCCACAAAGTGCCCGATGCGGGCTTTGGCCATCACCGGAATGGTCACGGCGGCGATGATCTCTTTGATCATGCTGGGATCGCTCATGCGGGCCACGCCACCGTCCTTGCGGATGTCGGCGGGCACGCGCTCGAGGGCCATCACGGCGGTGGCTCCGGCAGCTTCGGCGATTCGGGCGTGCTCGGGCGTCACCACGTCCATGATCACGCCGCCTTTGAACATCTCGGCGAAGCCGAACTTGATTTCAGGGGTGCCTTGCTGGGTCTGGGAATGTTGGTCAGTCATGGCACGAGCATAGTCTCAAACTGGCTCCCTCGCTAGAGCCAGAAGGCGGGGGATGATGGAGCCAGTTTGAGGAGTGTTTGAGCGGCACGCTAAGGCAAAAAAGCCAGCGGATCAACCGGCGTGCCGCCCAGTCGCAGCTCGAAATGCAGGTGCGGCCCGGTGCATTCGCCGGTGCAGCCCACGTAGCCGATGAGGTCGCCCTGCTTGACGCTCTGCCCGGTCTCCACCGCTGTCTGGCTCAGGTGGCCGTAGACGACGGCGAGGTTGAGATCAGCGTCAACGGTATAGACATTGATGCCGTAAGCGCCCTCGCCACTTTTGGTGACTTCACCGGCTTGGGCAGCGTAAATCGGCGTGCCGGTGGGTTCGACCATATCGAGGCCGCCGTGAAACTGCTCGACGTGAAACTCAATGTCTTCTTCGCCAAATCGGCTGGTCAGGCGTGGGTGTTCGAGCGGCCAGCGAAGATGCAAATCGGGGGCATTTTGCTCGGCACTCAGCGCGGCCTGCATCTGCGGGCGCGGATCGCTGCTGGCCAAGTCAAGCATCTGGGTTTTGATCTGCTGCGTTCTGGTCGCGTCCTCGGCGGCTTGCTGAGTAAGGAAGGCTTGGTACTCGGCTTCCTTGGCCGCCGCTTCAGCGGCTTGCTGGGCCGTCCAAGCGTCGTACTGGGCTTGGCGCTGGTACTTGGCAATCAACGCGAGGCGCTCAGGACTTTTCAGCCACGTTTGGTAAGCGTCAAATCGGCGCTGGCGCTCGGCCAAGCGGGCGGCCTTCCACGCTTCGAACTGCTGATACTGGGCCAGCAGTACGGCGGCTTTGGCCTGCTGAATGGCCCTCAGGCGGCGGGCGAGCAGCTCTTCGTGCAGTGAGTCGGCGTAAATGCCCGGCAGCAGCAGTTCGTCACCGACGCTGAGTTCGGTGGGCAGTTTGATGGCGTTGGCGCGGGCCACGGCCAAAGGTGCGGCGTGGTAAGCCGCAATCAAATCCGCCGCCGTCTGGCCGGGCTTGATGCGGATCAGCAGGCCCGTCTCGGCGGTGGGAATGTTGAGCCGGGTACCGACAGCCAGTTTATCGAGGCTGCCGAGTTCAAGGTTGGCGCTGATCAGTTCGCGTTCCGAGAGATTGGAGCGCTGCATCAAATGGCTGAGGGTATCGCCGTAAGCCACCGTCACGGTTTTGATGCTGCTGGGCCGGCGGCTCACGGGCAAGGTGAGCCGCAAGGCCACCCGCACCACCTGACCGGCACGGAGCGGCAGGCCCGAGGGCGTTTGCTCAGCGCCGCCTCTGAGCACCTTGAGGGCGCTCAGGCCCACGCCGTAGCGCTCAGCGATCTGCCCAGGCCGCTCACGAGACTGGGCGATCACCAGGGCGCTGCTGGGGCCAGTGGGCAGGGCGGCCCGTTTTGGGATCAAGAACGCCGCTGGCACCTGCACCCCTTTGAGCCGCGTCAAATTCAGCGGATCGGCCAGCGGCGCAGCAGCAAGAAAGGGAAACGGCGGTTTGGCCGCTTGAGCCGCTCCCAACAAAGCCAAGCCCAAGATCGCCGCCTTGAGCTGGGTTTTGGTTTGTCGAACTGGAACGGCGTGCCGCAATGCGCCCCCGAAGCCTTTGACGTGAGCAAAACATTTGAAATAACCGAACAAAACCAAGATGCAGCCAGTTTAACAGCAACCGCTTAAATCATTCAAGATCAAAGGAGTTAAAGTTCACACTTAGCTGAGTGGACTAAATAACTCAGCCGCCGCCCAACGTCGCCAAGAATTCCTGATTGTTGCGGGTCTTGCCCATCCGTGAGAGCAGCATTTCCATGGCGTCGGCGGGGTCCATGTCCGAGATGACTTTTCGCAGCAGCCACATTTTGTTGAGCACGGCGGGGTCGAGCAGCAGCTCATCGCGGCGGGTAGACGACTTGGTGATGTCCATGGCTGGAAAAATGCGGCGCTCTTCCAAACGGCGGCTGAGCACCAGTTCAGCGTTGCCGGTGCCTTTAAATTCTTCAAAAATCACGTCGTCCATGCGTGAGCCGGTTTCGACCAAAGCCGTGGCCAAAATGGTGAGGCTGCCGCCCTCCCGGATGTTGCGGGCCGCGCCCAGAAAGCGCTTAGGCCAGTGCAGGGCGTTGGAGTCTAGGCCACCCGAGAGCGTGCGTCCGGTGGGCGGCGTGACCAGGTTGTTGGCGCGGGCGAGGCGGGTAATCGAGTCGAGCAAGATCACCACGTGGCCGCCGTCTTCCACCAAGCGGCGGGCGCGTTCATGCACGAACTCGGCCACCCGGATGTGGTGCTGCGGCGGCTCATCAAACGTCGAGGCGATCACCTGTGCGCCCTGCACGCTCTCGCGGAAGTCGGTGACTTCTTCGGGGCGCTCGTCGACCAGCAGCACAATCACTGTAACGTCGGGGTAATTGCGGGTGATCGAGTTGGCGATTTTTTTGAGCAGGGTGGTCTTGCCGGCTTTGGGCGGCGCGACGATAAGCGCCCGCTGGCCGCGCCCAATCGGCACCAGCAAATCCACCACCCGCAAGCTGACGCTGTCGGCCACGCCGGGTTCTTCCAAGACCAGTTGCTGATCGGGAAATGTCGGGGTCAAGTCGTCAAAACGCGGGCGCAGCTTGGCGGTTTCGGGCGAGAGGTTGTTCACGGCCTCAACCTGAATCAGCGAGCCGTAGCGCTCGTTTTCGCGGGGGCGGCGGGCGCGGCCAATCACCTCGTCACCGCTGCGCAGCAGAAACTGCTTGATGATGCCCGCCGTAATCAGCACCGTGCGCGAGGAAGGATCGAGCAAGTCGCCCTGCAAAAAGCCGTAGCCGTCGGGACTGATCTCGAGGTAGCCGCGTGCCAGCGTCTGCCCTTCGCGCTCGGCTTGGCGCTCCATGATGGCCAGCGACAGCGCGTCTTTTTTGAGCTTGCGGTAATTTTCGATGCCCGCCTGAGCAGCAATCAGGTGCAGCTCTGGCAAGATCTTTTGTTGAAGTTCGTGGAAGGGCAAAGTTTCGGTGCCCAGATGGTCATTCACAGTGTGGCCTCGGCGCGCAGGTCGCCCGCAAGGGGGCGGAAGAATAAAGAGCAGGGAAAGTAGGCTTAGTTCTTAGTTTAGCTGGACAGAAGCTGAGCAAGCAAAGGGGCGGCTCAACACTGCTTAAAAGTATTCCGTGATGGCCTGAAGAATTTGAGGTAAACCGGGTGGAGCGGGCAGGCCCGGTAGGTGGCGTTCTGCCCAAGAAGCGGGCAGGCTCGGCAGCCACTCACCACTTGGGTTGCTGGACAAAATAGGGAGTGGCAAAGCCGCTAAACTGCTCGGCGTGCCCACGCGTTTTTTCGGCAAAATCAGCAGTAAGCTCCGCAAACTGCCCGGCAAAGTCAAGCGGCTCTCACGCAGCGTGACCGCCAGCCAGGCCCAGCCAAACGACGCTTGGGCGCTGGGCTTGCTGACCCCGCCTGAAGCGCGGCTGTACCTCAGCATGGACGCCCGTGACCGCGAACATGCTTGCCGCGTCACGGCGGCGTTGCTGGCCGCCTACCCTGACAGCAGTCCCGAACTCAGCGCGGCGGCCCTGCTGCACGACAGCGGCAAATCGCTGCGGCCCTACCGTGTGCATGAGCGCGTTCTGGTGGGGTTGGTGCCGGGACGGGCCGCCCAGCAGTTGCCGTTTGGAGCACTTTATCTGCGCGGTCAGCATCCGGCCATCGGAGCCGAGTTGCTGCGCCGCACCGGGGGCCGTGAGCGGGTGGCCGAACTGGTCGAGCGTCACCACGCTCCCAAAGGCGACGCCGAAGCCGCGCTACTCCACCAATTTGATGACCTAGAGTGAACCCGGACCAGCTGAATCTTTTCTTCATCTTTGGACCTACTTCACGCTGCACTCTGTAAGGCCAGTTACGCTTAAGCCATGACCACTCCGACGCCAGCTTCCACGCCCACGCCGCAACCGTTTGCCCGCGTCGCCATCGGCATTGACTTTTCAGCGAGCTCAGACGGCGCACTGCTGCTGGCCCGCTCCCGCTTTCCCGGCGCTGAGCGGCTGCTGATTCATGTGGTGGACGTCCGCGCCGCCGCCACGCCTGACATTTCGGGCGCGGGCTTGATACCGATGGTAACCTCGCCTGATTTGATCAACACCCTGACCCAAGTGGACAAGTCGCGCCTCGACAAGCTGACCGAAGTCGGCGAGTCGCACGAGATCGTCAGCGGAGACCCTGCCTCGGCATTGGTGGAAGCCGCGCAGGCGTGGGGAGCGGACTTGATCGTGGTGGGCAGCCATCAGCAGGGCACCATCGAGCATTTCTTTGTCGGTTCGGTGGCCGAACAAGTCCTGAAAAAATCGCGGGTGCCGGTGTTGGTCATCAAAGTAGGTAACCACGCTTGACGGCCATTCTTGACTGCTGGTAGCGCCGCAGATTGACAAGCCCGGCCCCCTGACTTAGACTGAGCGGCCTTCCTCTGTGGCCCCATCGTCTAGTGGTCAGGATGGTACCCTCTCACGGTATAGACACGGGTTCGAGTCCCGTTGGGGTCACCACAACAAAAGCCGCCACTTGCCAGTCCGGGAGTGGCGGCTTTTGTTTCGCCTTTCGGGGCCAGCCGCTATGCTCAGGGCATGACTGACGCTCCGCTCGATCTCGCGCCTTACATCGACCACACCTTGCTCAAGGCTACTGCCGCGCCTGCCGATCTCATTCAGCTCTGCGCCGAGGCGCGGCAGCACCACTTCAAAGCCGTCTGCGTCAATCCTCAGCACATTGCGCTGTGCGCGGGAGAACTCAGGGACAGCGGCGTGAAGATCGCCACCGTCTGCGGATTTCCGCTGGGAGCCACCACCAGCCAGCAAAAGGCCGAGGAAGCCCGCCTGAGTGTGGCGGCCGGGGCCGACGAAGTGGATATGGTCATCAGCATCGGCTCGGCCATCGCGGGCGACTGGGAGTATGTGCAGGCTGACATCGCCGCCGTGCGGGCGGCCACCGGCGGCAAGGTGCTGAAAGTCATTATCGAGACGTGTTACCTCAGTGACGAGCAAAAGGAAAGAGCCACCGAAGCCGCCGTGCAAGCTGGAGCCGATTTCGTCAAGACCAGCACCGGTTTTGGCACCGGCGGGGCCACGCTCGACGACGTGCGCTTAATGGCCCGCGTGATCGCTGGGCGGGCGCAGATCAAAGCGGCGGGAGGCGTCCGCAGCCCCGCCGACGCAGCGGCCATGATTGAAGCCGGAGCCACGCGGCTGGGCACCTCGGGCGGAGTGGGTTTGGTGTCGGGCGAGCAAAACAAAGCGGGGTACTGAGCGTGGCTCATCGTCAACCAAGCATTATTTTGGCGTCCGGCAGCCCGCGCCGCCGTGAACTGCTGACCTCGCTGGGGGTGAGTTTCACGGTGGAGGCCGCCGACTTGGATGAACACAGCGACCACACCGACCCGCTGGAAGTCGCCCGCGATCTGGCGCTACAAAAGGGCCGGGCCGTCTTTGCCCTGCGCCCGGACGCACTGGTGATCGCCTCGGATACGGTGGTGGCGCTGGGCTCAAAGCAACTGGCCAAGCCCGGCACCACCGCCGAAAATGCTGAATTTATCGCTGAGCTGAGCGGGCAGGTTCACCACGTCTATACCGGCGTGGCCGTGCTGTCGCCGCTGGGCGAAGACGCTGAAGTGTCGGACACCCGCGTGTTCTTTCGGACACTGACCCTCTCGGAAGTGCAGTGGTACGCCCAAACTGGCGAAGGCTTGGACAAAGCGGGCGGCTACGGCATTCAGGGTCTGGGCGCGGCGCTGATAGAGCGCATTGAGGGCGAATACAGCGGCGTGGTGGGTTTTCCACTGAGTGTGGTGATTGGCCTGCTGCGGCGACATGAGGTGAAGGTTCTGGGGGACTGAGCGGTGAAGGGTGAGAAAAACGAGAGACAGCTGAGGTGTACTTTTATGAACGGCTGCTTCATCTCACCCCCGCCCAACCTCTCGGCTTGAGGGGCCAGAAACTCAACCCACTCACGTCCTTTCCCCTTACTTCTAAAAACAAAAACAGCGCCCCGCAGGACGCCGCTTTCAGTCTAAAGATGAGTTCAGACGCTGATGATCTGGCGACCTGCGTAAAAACCGCAGCTCGGGCAGACGTGGTGCTGCAACTTCTTGTTGTGGCAGTTGGGGCAGGGCACCAAGTTGGGCACTGTGAGGGCGTGGTGGCTGCGGCGCATATCGCGCTTGCTCTTGCTGGTTTTCTTCTTGGGAACGGGGTGCTTGGCCATGGTAATTTCTCCTGAGTCTTCGCCTGCGCCTGAGCACACTCGCTTTCGGCGGCGGAGTGCAAGTTGCGGCTGGTTGCAGTTTCTCGCCTGCTTTTTCACCCTTCGGGTCGGGCGAGCTTAAAAGCAAGGCAACAGGGGGGAGTATAGCACGTCGGTGCTGGGTTGGGGAATGTCCGAACCTCATCAAATCACGCAACATTCGCAGCGTCTAAATGAGCATCCAGATTCCTTGAGAGCACTTGTCAAAAGGCTGGTCATGCCGAGCGGTGTGGTACGTGGTCAGCCGCGTCCGTTCATGACAATACGTCCTTGAAGACGCTTCCTGACGACAAATACTCTATTTCGTGAGCCCGCTTCCAAACGTCAGGACGCTCAAAATTCAAATTCATTTCCCTGCGCCGTCCAAAAACAAACTCACCAGCGCCTGCGCTGTGCCTTCGGGATCAGGGCTGGGCGCTCCACTGACCAGCGGGTAGAGCAGGCCCAGCAGCGCCCGCGTCAGTACCGCGCTGGGCAAGTCGGCCCGTACCTCGCCGCGCTCGGCGGCGGTACTCATCAGCTCACTCAGGCCGCCCATCCACAACTTGCGGTAACGCTGCTCAAAGTCGGCTCGGCGCTCGGCGGAGACGTGTTTGAGTTCGCCGGCCAGTTGCAGGCCCACCCGCTGCTGCGGAGCGCTGATGAGTAAGGCGTGGATCAGCGCGTAAAGCTGGGCACGCAGCCCGATTTGCTGCTTTGAGATCTCAGTGACGCCCGCCAATCCTGCCAAAGCGCCGTTGAGAATCGCCAAAAATAGCCCTTCCTTGTCGGCGTAGTGGTGGTAGAGGGCCGGTTTAGTCACGCCCACCGCCGCCGCCACCTCGCGCATACTGACGCCGTGATAGCCCCGCGCCACAAAAAGCTGCGCTCCTTCAGAGAGGATGCGCTCACGGGTACTGGCAGGCAAGGCGGCGCTGCTGGCGACACTCTCCAGCGTGCTCAAGCGCAAGCCGCCAGCGGAGAGGCTCTGAAACGCAGCGCAGGACTTTTCAGCGCTGCGCCAAAACCAACTTTGAAGAGCACTTGTGTGATTGGGCCGACCACGCATATCAGTAGACTCAGCAGCCGTTGGAGGTTCGTTAGCGATGCGAAAACGCGACCAGCAGTGGTGTGGGTGGCTGAGAGCAGTGCCAGCCGGCGGGTGAGGGTGTGAAGGGTCAGCAGTTCCATTGCAACAGAGTTTAGCTCAGCTGGAGCAAACTCAGGTTGTTTCGCTGCTTTCCAGCCGAGTTTCCACCACGATCTCACTGTTTAAGCTGGCGGCCACCGAGCAGTATTTTTCGTGGCTGAGCTTGGCAGCGCGTTCGAACTGCTCGGCGCTTACGCCTTTGCCAGCGGCAATGTGGCGCAGGGTAATGGTGGTGTAGCGCTTGGGATCGCTCTGCGCCCGCTCACCCTCCACTTCGATGCGGTAGCGCGACAGAGGGGTGCGGCGCTTGTTCATCACTTCCACCACGTCGTAGGCGGTGCAGGTAGCCAGCGCTCCCAACAGCGCTTCCATCGGGCTGACGCCGATTTTGGTGGCGCTGTTGTCGATCAGCAGTTGGTGGCCCGACGCCGAGACGCCGAGGTAGCGCTGCTCACCGAGCCAAGTCACCTGCATGGTTTTTGTGCTGACGGGTTGGACGTCTGAGGCGGCAGAATCGGCTAAGGTCATGCGAGTAGCTTACCCCGCTGGCGGCTTTTTAATCAGGCGCTGAATTGCCGTCTAGAGACAGCACCTGGTCTTCGGCTTCGTCCCACGTCACGTCGGCGCTCACCTCGGCCCAGGTGCCGTCCCATTCCTCTTCGTCGTCGAGCGAAGGCAAACACACTTCAAAAGTGGCCCCGCCGCCGGGAGTGTCCATCACCTTGATCTGGCCGCTGTGCGCGGTGATGACCTGCTGCGCGATGGTCAGTCCCAGGCCCGCCGACCCCGCTTCCTTGCCCCGGTAAAATTTATCGAAGATGCGCGGCTTGACGTCATCGGGGATGCCGGGGCCGTGATCGATGACGCAGATTTTGACTTGCCCGCCTTCTTCAAAAGCTTGCAGCTCGACGTGGTCGGCTCCGCCGCTGACCCGCACGGCATTGCTCACCAGATTGACGAAGACCTGGGTCAGCCGCCCCGGATCGCCCACGATTTCGAGTTCGGGCGTGCGGACGCTGACGCCGTAATCGCGCCCCACCGCCCGCAGGAGTTCGGCGAGTTGCACAAAATGCGGCTCGATGCTCTGCACCAATTCGCCGCGTGAAAGCTGCAGGAGGTCGTTGACCAAGCGGGTCATGTTCTCGGCCACCCGCTGAGCGTCGTGCAGGGTCTGACTCGGCGCAGCGCCCGCCGCCGCGAATTCGCGCTCGACCCGGCGCAGGTAGCCGAGGAGGGCGGTGAGCGGGGTGCGGAGTTCGTGGCTGGTTTCGGCCAGAAACGTCTTTTGGAGGTTGAGCGATTCTTCGAGCTGCTGGGCAGTTTGTTCGAGTTTGAGGCGGCCTTCCTCGGCAACTTTGCCCAGCCGCTCCACCTCACCCAGCCGCACCTGCAAAGCGGCGTTGAGTGCCCGGATTTCGCCCTCGGCCAGTTCGCGCCGTGAGCGCTCGGCCGCTTCGGCAATGGCGCGGCGCACCGCCGGCGCGAGGCGCTCTAAGCGCTGCTTGAGGACATAATCGGTGACGCCGCGCCGCAGGGTATCGACGGCCACTTCCTCGCCCATCGCGCCGGTCACGATGATAAAGGGGAGGTAGGGTTTGGCCTGCCGGGCCGCTTCAAAAGCCGACAAGCCGTCGTAGCCCGGCAGCGAGAAATCCGAGAGCACCAGATGCGGCGAGAACTCCTTGAGGGCCTCCAGGTAGCTCTCGGCGCTCTCGACTTGCCGCAGCACCGGAATCCACGGCAGATCAGCACCTTCTAAGGTGATGGCGACGAGTTCTTGATCCAGCACATTGTCTTCGAGGTGCAGTACGCGCAGCTCACCGCCGGGCAGCGGGAAACTCAGCGCGGGTGGGTAAGTGTGGGCAGGCTGAGACATTGCCGTGCATTTTACGCTGGCAAACTGACCGGCAAGTGTAGTGCCGGTCTGTGCCGCCAAACCAGCCGGGTCAAGTCGGTGAGGTCAAACCGGCGCGTTCAAGTCAGCGCAGTGAAGCGTTTACGGCGGCGCGGTCGTTGTGTCACACTAACTGCTATCCGGGCCCCCTTGGTCGGGTGCATTTTGTTTTTGGGTCATTGTTCAAGGTTTTTGTTCAAGGAGGACACCCCATGCACCGAACCACACACCGCCTGAGAAGTACCCTCGCGCTCGCCCTCGCTCTGAGTTCGCCGCTGGCCGCCGCGCAGTCGGGCCGCGAAAGTACGCTGGTGCTGGGCGGCGACTTTTCCGATCTGATCACGCTCGATCCGGGCGTTTCGTATGAGTTTACCGGCTCGCTGCTGGCGGGCAACCTCTACGACACCCTGGTGGCCTACGAAGGCAACAACCTGACCACCCTGCGCCCGCGTCTGGCCAGTAGTTGGAAGGTTGCGCCCACCGCCACCGGCTCCCGCATCACCTTCACGCTGCGCGACGCCAAGTTCAGCACGGGCAGGCCCGTCACGGCGGCCGACGTGGTGTACTCGCTCAACCGCGTCATCTCGCTCAAAACGCCGTCGAGCTTTTTGCTGACGGATGTGGCCAACATCAAAATCGGTTCGGTGACGGCCCCCGACGCCAAGACGCTGGTGATGGACATTCCCAAAACCGCCAATCCCAACATCGTGCTAGCTCTCCTGACTTTTAATGTGGGCGGCGTGATCGACAGCGCGGAGGCCAAAGCCCACGAGCAAAACGGCGACTTCGGCACGGCTTGGCTCAAAGACCACTCGGCAGGCTCGGGGCCGTTTGCCCTCAACCGCTGGGACAGAAGCGCTCAGGTGGCGCTGGACATCAACCCCAACGCCTTTCGCAAGTCGCCCAACATCAAGCGGGTGATTTTGCGCTACATGCAGGAATCCGCCGTGCAGCAGTCGGCGCTCAACTCCGGCGAAATTGACGTGGCCTGGGACTACACCCCCGACGCCTTTAATGCCGCGCTGAAAAATTCCAAGCTGAAGGCCCTGAAAACCGACACCTTTCAGCTTCAGTATCTGGGCATGAATTCCGGCAAGGGCGCAGCGTTTGAGGACGCCCGCGTGCGCCAAGCGGTGCGCTACGCCACCGACCAGGACGGCATTATCAAGAGCTTGTTGCAGGGGCTGGGCCGCAAAACCCAGACCATCATCCCGATTGGACTGGCCGGGTCCAACAGCGCTTTGCCGTACACCTACAACGTGACCAAAGCCAAAGAACTGATGGCGGCGGCGGGCAAGAGCGGCGGCTTCAGTGTGGACTTCTCGATTCCTACCGGCTCGTGCGCGGGTGGCGTCCCGTGCCAAGACCTCGCCGCCAAGGTGCAGTCGGACTTGGCCAAAATCGGCATCAAGGCCAACATCAAGCAGATGGTGAGTGCTGACCTCTACACCATGTACCGCGCCCAAAAAGCCGAACTGATCTTGGCTCCGTGGAGTCCCGATTACGCTGACGCCGACGGCAACGGCACGCCGCTGGCCGACTTCAACGCCAAGTCGCTGGCTTGGCGCAACGTATGGCAAAACGACCAAGCCAGCAAACTGGCCCAAGCCGCCGCCATTGAAACCGACGCGACCAAACGGGTGGCGCTCTACAAGCAGCTCACCGAGCTGGTGGCCAAAGACGGCCCTTACGCCATCTTGTATCAGCCGTACAAGCCGGTCGTCACCAGCGTCAACGTGGTGGGGTTTGACCGCAATGCCAACGGTGACGTGCGCTTTGAGAAAGTAAGCAAGAAGTAGCAGGGACGTTCGCTTTGCTTATTCCCCTCTGCTGCCGAGCTTGCCGAGTCAGCGGAAGGCGTGAATGGGCAAAGCGAACTTCTTTTTCACATCATACGGATTCCGGCCATTCTGTTCTCTTTCGGAAAAGTACCGAAAGCCAACTCCATTCTGGAATCCGTACTTTTTCCTACTCCCGCTGTCTTGGGCAGAGCGGCACCCGTATGGGGCCTGCCCGCTGGTCGGGTTTCGCAGTTATTACCTAACTGTTCAACCGGAATCTGTATCACTCGCGGCTCACCGCCTTCTGAGGAGACTCCCTTGCTGATCTACATTCTCCGGCGGCTGGCGCTGATGGTCTTCGTGCTGTGGGGCGTCACGCTGGCGGCTTTTCTTATTTCACACGCCCTGCCCGCTGATCCGGCGGCGGCGGCGCTGGGCAACAATGCCCGCGAAGAGCAGCTTCAAGAGTTCCGCGTCAAAAACGGACTCGACAGACCGCTGGCCGTGCAGTACGGCGTGTACATGGGCAAGCTGCTTCAGGGCGACCTCGGCACTTCGCTGCGAACCCAAAACAGCATCACGGCGGATTTGAAACAGTTTTTTCCGGCCACGCTGGAGCTGACCCTCGGCGCAGTCGTTTTCGCGGTGCTGATCGGCTTGCCGCTGGGCATTTTGGCGGCGCTGCAACACGGCAAAGCGCTCGATTTGCTGGCCCGTATTTTTGCGCTGTTGGGCGGAGCGACCCCGGTGTACTGGCTGGCGATCTTGGCGCTCAATATTTTCCATGAGCGCCTCGGCTGGCTGCCGGGGCCGGGCCGGATCGACGCCTACAGCCTCGCCCCGCCGATTCACACCGGCCTAGTGACCGTAGACGCCATTCTCGCCCGTGACCCGCAAGTGCTGGTGGATAGCCTGCGCCACCTGATTTTGCCGGGGCTGGTGCTGGGCGCGTTCTCGGCGGCGCTGCTGACCCGCATGACCCGGAGTGCGCTGCTGGAAGTGCTCTCACAGGACTACATCCGCACCGCCCGCGCCAAAGGTCTCAAGCGGGGCCGGGTGATCTGGCGGCACGCTCTCAAAAACGCTGCTCTGCCGCTGCTGACGGTCTTCGGCAGCTTGTTCGGCAGCTTGTTGACCGGGGCAGTGCTGACCGAAACCATCTTTTCGTGGCCGGGTATCGGCAGCTACGCCACCACCTCGGCCATCAGCCTCGACTTTCCGGCGGTCATGGGTGTGACGTTGGTGGCAGGCTTGGCTTACTCAGTGGTCAATTTGCTGGTTGACCTCGCCTACGCCACCTTCGACCCGAGGATCAGCTTTTCATGACCACCACTTCACTCAAACCCCGGCGCACAGAAAATGCGGCTCTGCGCAAACTCCGGCGCAACAGCGGGGCTATGCTCGGCTTCGTGTTGTTGGTGATCTTGGTGGTGTCGGCCCTGCTCGGCCCGCTGTTCTTGGGCAGTCCGGGAGCGCAGGACTTGGCCGCCCGGCTCTCGGTTCCTTCGGCGGCACACTGGCTGGGCACCGATCAGCTGGGCCGCGACGTGCTGACCCGCGTGCTCAGCGGTGCCCGCATTTCGCTGGGGCTGGGCGTCGGGGTGATGCTCTCGGCGCTGATCGTCGGTTCGCTGATCGGCCTACTGGCAGGCTTGTTGGGCGGCTGGTGGGACGAGGCCCTCATGCGCCTCACCGACATCTTTTTGGCGTTTCCGAGCTTGATTTTGGCGATGGCCATTTCGGCGGCGCTGGGGCCGAACCTGACCAACGTGATGATAGCAGTGGCGCTGGTGTCTTGGCCGACTTACGCCCGCTTGATCCGTGCTCAAGTGCTGGCCCTGCGCGAGCGCGAGTTCGTGGAAGCCGCCCGCGCTCTGGGCGGCTCGCAAACTCGGGTGGCTCTGCGCCACTTGCTGCCCAATTCATTTGCGCCTTTGCTGGTGCAGGGCAGTTTCGATGTTGGCAGCGCCATTCTGACGGCGGCGGGCCTGGGCTTTATCGGCTTCGGCGCTCAGCCGCCCACCCCCGAATGGGGAGCGATGGTGTCCGAGACGCGCAATTACATTGCCCAAGCGCCATGGGCATCGAGCGCCCCCGCCGTGGCTATTTTGCTGACGGTGCTGGCCTTTAACCTGATCGGCGACGGCCTGCGCGACGTGTTTGATCCACGCGGGCGCTGAAAAGCAGGACGAGAAATCCCCCACTACCCAAGGTGGGAAATTTGTCTTGGGGCAAGCTCCTGCACAGTCAGCCGCGTTCACACCACGTTCACACTGCCTCCCCGCGCTGTTCACGCGCCCCGAACTACCTTCTGTGTAGGCAAGGCAGACACCACAGCCCCACTGCCACAGGAGAACTTTCATGGACGTCATCATCAACAACCCCGCGACCTCGGCCCAACCTCAAGTTCAGTACGCTCCCCTCACCCAGACGCCCTACGGCTACGGCCCAGGCTACGGCGAGTACAAGGACAATCATGGTCATGGCGGCCCCGGCTTCTTGTTGCCCTTCTTGCTCATCGGTGGTTTTTTGTTCTGGCGCGGCAAAACCAAGCGCCGCCGCATGACGCAGCGCTGGAAAATGGCGGGTGGCCTCAGCAGCCAAGGCCCCGCTGTGCAGGAACATGGCGACGCTGGGAACACAGGCCCCGACTTCGTGGACGACATCCGCGAGAACTTCAGGCGCGGCAGAGAGCGTTTCATGAGTGACGGAGCGCTCGGCATTGCCCGCGAACGTTACGCCAAAGGTGAAATCAACGCCGATGAATATCAGGCCATCGTTCGGGCGCTCGGTGGCGACTCCGGCAATCCATCTGGTAATCAAAGCCGCACGAATATGAACAAGGGTACCCCACCCGATAGCATCATCTGATTCAAACTGAACGCGCCCCATTCACCCTGGGCGCGTTTTCCTTTTCCTCCTCCCCCATACTGAGGCCCAAGATGTCCGCCACCATTTTGATCGTAGAAGATGAAACCCGCCTCGCCGATATTCTGGAACAGTATCTGCGGCTGGGCGGCTTTCACACCGAACGGGCCGCCACCGGGCCGCGTGCGCTGGAATTGTGGCGGGCGGGGCGTCCGGCGCTGATCTTGCTTGATCTGATGCTGCCCGAAATGGACGGCCTTGAGGTGGCGCGGCGGGTGCGGGCCGAGTCGGAGGTGCCGATCATTATGCTGACCGCCCGTGACGAGGAAGTTGACCGCTTGGTGGGATTGGGCATCGGGGCCGACGATTACGTAATCAAGCCGTACAGCCCGCGTGAAGTGGTGGCGCGGGTGCGGGCGGTGCTGCGGCGTGCCCAGAATGCTGCTCCGGTGCCCAGCACGCTGCACGCCGGGCAACTCACGCTCGACACCGCCGCTTTTGAAGCCCGCTGCGGCGAGGAGATTCTGGACGTGACAGTGGCCGAACTGCGCCTGCTCACCGCGCTGGCTCAGGCGGCGGGCGCAGTCAAATCGCGCTCCGAACTGCTCTCGGCGCTGGGCGGCCTAGACCGGGGCACCGATGAGCGCACGGTGGATGCCCACGTCAAGAATCTGCGCCGCAAAATGGGCGCGTGCGGCGAGGGTCTAGAAACGGTGCGCGGCGTCGGCTACCGCTTGAGGAGCTGATGGCAAGGCGCTTTGCTCGCCCGCCGCACTTTGATTCCCGGCCAGTTGAACAGTTTTTGAGCGGTGAGTGGGCGGCGCGGCGGCAGCAACACCGGCTCACAAAGAGACAACGCCGGAGCGCCGGGCTGCGGCGGCGCTTGACCCGCACCTTTGCGCTCTTGGCCCTGTTCGCGGTGGCCCTGACATCTTTTTTGACGGTGAACGCTGCCTTCCGCGCCCTCAACACCGTCGCGCCGGAGTTGGGGCTGAGCAGCCTCAATTGGAAGAACTCGCCGTATTCGCCCCAGTCTCCCGATGCTCCAGTCCGGACGGCCCAGCAGCGTGCCGACACTCAACGCTGGCAGGAGTTGGGCCGCGCGGCGGGCAAAGCCTTGTGGCGCAGTTCACTCACGGCAGCCTTTTTCAGCTTCTTGCTGGCGGTGGTGCTGGCGGCCATCGTCACCAGCCAGATTACCCGCCCCCTCTCGCGGCTGGCCGACGCGGCGCGGCGCTTGGAAGCTGGCGAACGCAATTTGCAGCTGCCCATTCCGCCCCGCCAGGACGAGGTACGTGATTTGACCCTGACCTTCAATTCGCTGACCACCAGCTTGGGCCGCCAAGAAGCCTGGCGGCGCGGCCTCATGGCCGATATCGCCCACGATCTCCGCACGCCGTTGTCGGTGCTGCGCTCAGAAATTGAAGCCATGCAAGATGGGGTAAATCCCACCGATGACGCCGGACTGTTGCGCCTGCACGGCGAAGTCCTGCTGCTGGCCCGCCTCGTCACCGACCTTCGCACCTTGAGTTTGGCCGAAAGCGGCGCGATGGATTTTCATGTGCAAGTGCTGGACGCTGCCGAGGTGCTGCGCGGTTTGCTGCCGGGTTATCAGCGTCAGGCCGCAGAAGTCGGCGTGACGCTCACTTTGTCTGCGCCCGTCCCCGTTGCGCTCTCCGCTGACCCCGACCGCTTGATGCAGGTGCTTCACAACCTGCTGAGCAACGCCCTGCGCTACGCCGCGCCCGGCCCGGTTGAGCTGAGCGCTTACTCAGAAGGCCAATGGGCTTGCCTGCGGGTGCGTGATCACGGCCCCGGCTTCAGGCCCGACGATCTCTCCCGCGCCTTCGAGCGTTTTTACCGCGCTGACGCCTCACGCACCCGCGATCCCGGCGGCCTGCGCAGCAGCGGCCTGGGCCTGGCGATTGCCCGCGCCCTCACCGAAGCGCAGGGCGGGCAGATCGAAGCAAAAAACCACCCGGCAGGCGGAGCGGAATTTACCGTTCGGCTGCCGGGTGGGGAAGTGGAGCCTGGGTAGGAGGCGGGAAAATTAGATCGCCAATCCCTCGTGTTGGCCGCTCGCGCCGCGCACGATCTGGCCCGCCGGAAGCTCGATGCGGCTCTCGTTGGCTTCAAATTCGTCGCTCCAGCCGACTTCTTCCAGCGCTTTTTTCCACGCGCCGATGCTCTCGTTGCGGTAAATCTGATACGCCGCCATGCCGATCTCCGGCCCGCCACGGGCGATCACGCTTTCGACCCAGGCCCATTTGGCCGAAACATTGCGGAGCTCGGCAGTAGTGCGGAGTTCCTTCTGAATGCGCTTGAGACGCCCCTCAATCAGCTTGACGCCCGCAAAGCTGTCCTGAAAGTGTGGCGTGTGGCGCTTGGGCACGAACGGTGAGATGCCCAGCGCGATTCGGTTGATCTGGGCCAGCTCTTTGGTAAAGGAAATCAGTTCGCTGATATCGTCGTCGTTCTCCGGCCCCAGCCCGATCATCATGTAGACCTTGAGGCCCGAGAACTTGAGGTCACGGCTGATCTGAGCCGTTTTAAGCAAATCTTCGGTGGTGATGCCCTTTTTCAGCCAGCGGCGCAGTCTTTCGCTCGGCGCGTCGGAGGCCACCGTGAAGGTTCGCAGGCCGCCCGCTTTCAAAATCTCAGCCAGTTCCTCGTCCACCGTGTCGGCGCGGATGCTGCTGACGCCCAATTTCACGCCGCGCTGGGTCAGGGTGCGGCCCACGTACTTGGTGTGCGGAAAATCGGAGAGCGCCGCGCCGACCAGCCCGACCTTGGTGGCCCAGTCGGGAATGTGTTCGAGCAGTTCGTCGCCGCCGTTGTTGCGGTTGGGGCCGTACATGGTGCGGGCCAGACAAAAGGTGCAGGGGCGTGGGCAGCCGCGCTGCGCTTCAATCAAAAACATGTTCGACAGCTCGCTGTTCGGCGTCACGATCTGCGAGTAGGCGGGCAGCAGTTCTTTGGGCGCGGTGGCCCAGTTCGGCTCGGTGGTGTGACGGGCGGGCAAGAAGATGCCGGGCATCCCGTCCACCAGGTCGTAAAACTCCTCACGGGTACTCGACGCCCGTAGCGCCTCGCTCACCATCGGCACGATCTGTTCGCCGTCACCGATCACGATCAAATCGGCGAAAGGCGTCAGCGGGTAAGGGTTGGAACTGGTCAGTGGCCCGCCGATCATGATCACCGGGTCGGTGTCGTCTCGCTCGGTTCTGAGGGGGCGCAGACCTGCCAAGTCCAGTGTGCGGATGATGTTGGTCAAATCGAGCTCAAAGCTCACACTCATGGCAAACAATTCGCAGTCGCCTGCATCCTTGCCTGTTTCCACCGTCGGCAGAGACTGGCTCTGCTTTTCGAACAGTTCGACATCGTCGGGCAAAAAGGCCCGCTCGCAGGCGACGCCGTCTTCGAGATTGAACATCCGGTAGATGACCTGAAATCCCAAAGAGGCCATGCCCACCGAGTAGCGGTTGGGGAACACCAGGGATACGCGGATGGGGGCCTGCTTGAAGATGGTGCCGATTTCCGCGTCCAGCAGCGGTTTGATATGGGTACGCCAGTAGCTCAAAACTCCTCCGGGGGGTGAAGCGCGGCGGAGTCTTTAATCTCACTCTGAGCGCGTCACAGCTTTTTATCTTAGCGGGTGGGGGCGGGGGAGAGTGAGGGCCAGCTTGGGTTTTGCGTCTGGGTAATTCAGCGTTTTGAGCTGAGGCTTGGGGTTTTTGCATTGGCCCCACCCCCCAGCCCCCGCCCCAGTGGGGCGAGGGAGCGAGTCGCTGCGCTCGGCATGGAGCTTCCGGCATTCCGGCAGTCCGCTAGCGCCGACATTCCAAACTGTGGGGCGGTCATGGAGTGGGCACTGTAGCAAATGGGTTGTCCAGCCAGCGGAACTGGAAAGTGGTATTCGTCTCAGGTTTTTGCTCCGCCCTTGAGGGGAGAGGTTGGGACTGATCCAGCTCGCAGAGAGGGGGAGTTAGCGCAGCGATTGACATTTCACATGTGTCCCAGCGCCCAACAGATCCTACAAAATCCGCTGCCCCAGCAAACTCGCCGCCATCCCCACCATCACTTCGGCGGTTTTGTTGCGGGTGTCCAAAATCGGGTTGACTTCCACGATGTCTAAGCTGGTCACGCGGCCCGACTCGGCGAACAACTCCATCAGCAGGTGGCCCTCGCGGTAGCTGAGGCCGCCGGGAACGGGGGTGCCGACGCCGGGGCAAACAGTGGGGTCGAGCGCGTCGGCGTCAAAGGAAATGTGCAGCCGCTCCAGGTGGCTCAGGCGCTCCAAGGTTTCCTGAGCAATCCGGGTAATGCCGAGCTGATCCACGTCCTTCATGGTGTAGGTCTTGATGCCCGCCTCGGCCACCAATTCACGCTCGCGCTGATCCACGCTCCGCAGGCCGATCATCACGATGTCTTCGGGCCTCACGTGCCAGCCGCCCGCGATGCTGCTCAGGCGGTCGTCACCGAGGCCGACCAAATGCGCCACCGGCATTCCGTGAATGTTGCCGCTGGGGCTGCTGCTGGGCGTATTGAAATCGGCGTGGGCGTCGACCCAAATGACCCCGGTGCGCCGTCCCCGCGCCGCGCCCGGCACTGTGCCCATGCTGACGGAATGGTCGCCGCCGAGGCTGATTGGAAAAGTGCCCACGTCGAGGTCGCGCAGCCGCTGATACGTTCCGCTGCACGCGCTGAGGATTTCGTCCAAAAAGACAAGACCCTGATCTTGAAATTTATCGGTGGTTTCCGGCACGGTGACCGGCACGTCGCCCAGATCGGTGACGGTGTGACCGAGGCCGCGCAGAGTAGAAGCCAGATGCGCGTTCCTGAGGGCCGACGCGCCCATGTCGACGCCGCGCCGTCCTGCGCCCAAATCCATCGGAATGCCCAAAATTGAAATATCCATCCGTTGATGGTAAGGCTCAGTGGGCAGTATGCCTTGACGCTGCATCAATACTCAGTCTTTGCTGGGCAGAGGCGCGGCTGAACTGAATATTCACTCGCCGTATTTTTGGCGGCGCGGCTTTATTATGCGTGGATGACTTCTTCACTTTCTCCCCGCGTTCACCTCGGTACTCTGCTGCGCCAAATGGGCGATGTCAGCGCCAGCGGCGAACTCGCTGAACTCCATTATGAGCAGGGCGGCGACCAGCAGAGTATGCGCTTTGCCAAACCCGCACCTTACCGCGTCAGTGTCAACGCCCTGCAAGGCAATGAATTTTGGTTGCAAGGCCAGTTCGAGCCGACGCTGGAAATGGAATGCGCCCGTTGCCTGCGCCCGGTGGCCGTGCCGCTGAGCCTCAAGCTCGGCACCTTGATGCGCTACGACCCCGCTGCCCAAACGCCTTATTTGGAAGAAGCCGACACCGGCGAGGAAATTCTGGTGTTTGGCGAACCCGATCTCAACTTGAGCAACTACCTCGCCGAAACCACCTTGCTCGAAGCGCCGCTGAGCGTGCTGCACGACGCGGCCTGCAAGGGGCTGTGCCAGGTCTGCGGCCACGACCTCAACGAAGGCCCCTGCGAACACAGCGCGGGCGTGCCGATCGAAGAAAGCAGCGAGCGATTCTTAGAGGCCGAGCACGAAGGCAAGCAGCACGCCAGGCAAACGCCGTTCGCGGCCCTGCGCGGGCTTGAGTTGCCGGATGAATAAGCGGCGAGTGGGGCAAGTAGGAGCTGAGCAAGCAGGAGCGCGGGCGTGAGCAGCGTCCCCGAGCTGACCCACTTCGTGGACGGGCAGCCGCGCATGGTGGACGTGACCGGCAAAGCCGCCACCCACCGTGAGGCGTGCGCCGAAGCCTGGGTGCTGCTGCCGCCCGAAGCCCGCACCGCCTTGGAGGGAGGCCGCAATCTCAAAGGTGATCCTTTGGTGGTGGCGCGGCTGGCAGGCTTATCAGGCAGCAAGCGTACCGCCGATCTGATTACCCTCTGCCACCCCATTCCGGTGACGGGAGCGCGGGTCGAAGTGACCTTGGAGCAGCGCGGCGTGCATATCGTGGCCCACGTCAAAACCGAGGCTCCAACGGGAGTGGAAATGGAAGCGCTGACGGCCGTGACGGTGGCGGCCCTCAACGTCTACGACATGCTCAAAGCCGCCAGCAAAGCCATCGAAATTCAAGACGTGCGCTTGATCTCCAAAAGTGGCGGCAAAAGCGGTGATTACCGGCGCGGAGAGCAGCCGTAATACAAACTCAAAGCTGCGGCTGCTCGGTTGCCCAGTCCGCCGTGAGCTGCCGGTAGTGGGCCTGCAAGCCGGGGAGCGCTGGAGCGAGGGCCAGCGCGGTGAGGAGCGAGCCGTCAATCCTGAGTTGGCCGGAGGTCATGGCCACTACCGGATTGAGTTCGCCGCGCCAGAAGCGGTCGATGGCGTCGCCGCTCAAATGAAAGGTGAGGTCGGGTGTCGGCGCGTCCCCGGCCTCTGGGCCGCTGCCCGACCTGACCACAGCCTTGCCGCTGCGGCCATCTACGCTGAGACTCAGTTCGGGGTCGCGGAACTCGAAGGCGACGATCAATTGGCGCGTCACCAACACATTGGCCTGCGAACCGTCCGCTGAGGCGTAGACCGCTGTCAAAAGCTCTTGAAGTTGGCTGGCAGAAAAACGCAGCGAAGTGGGCACGTTGGGTATTTTCTCAAAGTTCGCGTCGCCCTTTGCACGGGGGCTTACAGAATAGCCGCAAAGAGTAGTCGTGCCGACAATTGCCTTGTAACAAGTCCGACACCCCCAGCGGCTGGGTTGCAGTCTGCTGTGGAGGCAAGACCACATCACAGGAGGTACACCCATGAATGAGCAACTTAGTCAGACCCTTCAGGCAGCCAAAGATGGCGTCGCCAGCATTCCAGCAGCAGCAGCAGTGAGCAACGTCACCAGCTGGCACAGCGCCCTGAGCGGCGTGCCCGGTGCGGAGACCTTGGTCGATCACTTGGCCAAACTGAAGTCTGCTCTGGAAAGCGGCAAGCTCGACGAAGCCGCCAAAATCCTCCCCGGCCTCGGCAGCGAGACCGAGAAGTTGGCCGCCGCCGCACCTGCCGCCGACAAAGACGGCCTGATGCAGTTGGCCAAAGCCCTCAAAGGCTGATTCCAGCTTCACTAGCTTTCTAAGAAGGGCCGCTTCCAAGGGAGCGGCCCTTTCTCATGTCTCCAGTACCCCGGCCCACCCGAACCACCTTCCAGTTTGCCCGCTCCAAACCCGCTAACATAAAGGTTATGACCAAAAGCATCGCCGCCTTTCAAGACGACCATGGGCGGATTACCACTTGGCCCAGCAACCGCCGCCGCGTTCACCAACTTGCCGTGCTGAGCCACCTCTCCGCCCAGCTCGAAGGCGGGCACCTCTACACCGAAGCTGAACTCACCACCTTCCTCAACGAGCAGACCACTTTGGAAGACGTTTCGGTGCTGCGCCGCGAGTTGGTGGAAGGCGATTACCTGATGATGGAAAACGGCACCTACTGGAAAGCCGGAAGCCGCCCCACCGGGACTGTGCCTACCCCCAGCCCCCAAGCCGAAGCGGCAATGCACAAGCCGATTGTGAAGTAAAGCGGTGGCCCGCGTTCAAACCAAATTCGTTTGCCAGTCGTGCGGCTATCAGTCGCCCAAAACGCTGGGCCGCTGCCCCAACTGCCAAGCCTGGAACAGCTTCGAGGAAGAAACCCCGATGCTCAGCAGCAAAGGCAAAGCGTTGGGGAGCGGGTACGGCGGCATTACTGGCGGTAAACTCACTGCGCTTTCCAGCGTGGGACGGCGCGAAGAACCGCGTTTGTCCAGCGGCATTCCTGAATTTGACCGGGTGCTGGGCGGCGGGCTGGTGGCGGGCGGCGTGATTCTCATCGGTGGCGAGCCGGGCATCGGCAAATCCACTTTGCTGCTGCAAGTCGCCGACAAGCTCTCCAGCAAGGGCCAGAGCGTGCTGTACGTGGCAGGCGAGGAATCTTTAGAGCAAATTCGCCTGCGGGCCGACCGGCTGGGTGTGACTGGCGATATTCAGCTCACCCGTGATACGCGGGCCGAACACATCGCCGCGCTGATGCAGGAACATAAGCCGGCACTGTGCATCGTGGACAGCATTCAAACCGTGCAGATCGAGGGTGACGGCGCGTCTGGCGGGGTGGCGCAGGTGCGTGAAGCCACCAGCTTGCTGACCCGCGCTGCCAAAGAAACCGGCACCGCTACGGTCTTGGTCGGCCACGTCACCAAAGACGGCACAGTGGCCGGGCCAAAAGTGATGGAGCATATCGTGGACACCACCGTCTTCTTAGAAACAGTGGGCCAGTACCGGCTGCTCCGGTCGGTCAAAAACCGCTTCGGGCAAGCCGGTGAACTCGGCGTGTTTGAAATGCGCGGCGAGGGGCTGATCGCGGTGGACAATCCCAGCGCCGCCTTCCTGGCCGAGCGCCCTGTCGGCGTGCCGGGCAGCGTGGTGGCGGCCACCCTCGACGGCCACCGCCCGATGCTTTTAGAGGTACAGGCACTGGCGGCCAAAACGCCGTACCCCAATCCGCGCCGCGTGGTGGTGGGCCTCGACCCCCGCCGGGTGGATGTGGTGCTGGCGGTACTGGAGAGACGGCTCAACCTCAATTTGGGTGGGCTCGACATTTACCTGAACTTGGCGGGCGGCCTCAAGGTGCTTGATCCAGGCCTCGATTTGGCGGCGGCGCTGGCGGTGTATTCGGCAGTGGTCGGCAAGGCTCTGCCGGAGAACGTGGTGGTGTTCGGCGAAGTCGGCTTGGCGGGCGAGGTGCGGGCGGTGCAAGGCCACCTGCGCCGCGCCGAAGAAGCCCGCCGCACCGGCTATGACCGCCTGGTGGTGCCGCCGGGCAGCGAAGACGGACGCACATCCGGCAGTGGCGCGAGTGGCAGAAGTGGCGGCGTCAAAAGTGTCGAGGACGCCCTCGCGGTGGTGTGGCAATCTGCCTCAGGGCGAAGTGGCGTGTAGAGTGAGGAGTGAATGTCTGCTGTTCGCTCTTTGACTTTGCTGGTGGGACTTTTGCTTGGCTGGGCCGTGAGCCGTTGGCTTCCGGCTGGCCCTTCGCCCAATACTGAGCTGACCAATACCTTGTCGCTGATGCTGGCGGGGGTGTTGGGCGGTCTGCTGTTGTCTTCGCGCATGGAACGGCGCTGGGCGGGCACTGCCGAGCAGTTTGGCCGCTGGTACGCCAATGTTTCGCCGCGCACCGTTACGGCAGCGACCTTCGGGCTGGTGATTGCGCTGCTGGTCAGCGTGCTGCTCAGCAACTTGCTGGGAGGCGTGCCGGTGTACCAGTGGTGGTGGAACGTCGTGATTACGGGAGTGCTGGCGGGCTTTTTCGTGCCGTTCGCGGTTCGCAACGCCGACGCTTTTTCGGGCTTGAGTCCGGCTCCGCGCAAAAAGCAGGGGGGCAAGCTCCTCGATAGCAACGTGATTATCGATGGGCGCATCGTAGACCTCGCCCGCGCCGGCTTCGTGGACGGCGAACTGATCGTGCCGAGCTTCGTGCTGCGCGAGCTGCAACTGCTGGCCGATCACGGCGACCCGCAGCGGCGCACCCGTGGCAAGCGCGGCCTGAATGTTCTAGAGGAGCTGCGCCAAGTCGCTCACCTGCGGGTCGAAGACTGGGACACCACCGAACTCAGCGCCGTGGACGACAAATTGGTGCGCCTTGCCCGTGAGAGCGGCGCAAAACTGATGACCAACGACAGCAACCTCAGCAAAATTGCCAAGTTGCACGGTCTGACGGTGCTGAGCCTCAACGAAGCGGCGGTGGCCCTGCGCCCGCAGCTTCAGCCCGGCGACATCCTGAGCGTAATTATCAGCAAGGGCGGGCAGCAAGCTGGGCAAGGCGTGGCCTACCTCGATGACGGCACCATGATCGTGGTCGAAGACGGCCAGAAGATGCGGGGTCGCAGCGCCCGCGTGATCGTGGTCAACAATGTGCAGACCAATGTGGGCCGCATGATTTTTGCCAAGCTCGACAAAGACGGCGAAGT
This sequence comes from Deinococcus detaillensis, assembly GCF_007280555.1. Classification (NCBI taxonomy): domain Bacteria; kingdom Thermotogati; phylum Deinococcota; class Deinococci; order Deinococcales; family Deinococcaceae; genus Deinococcus; species Deinococcus detaillensis. The sequence continues at coordinate 172,482 of NZ_VKDB01000006.1, forward strand.
GCAGGGCAATGAAATCGCTCCGGCGTGAGCGGAGTCAGAAGGGCGGAACGGATTGGCTTTGGGATTCCTAATCTACGTTCGGCAGATCTGGGAGCGGTTGATTGCCGTAACGCAGGAAGGAGACTTTAGCGCTGCTTCCTCTCCCATTGTTTTGACGTTTCATTAACTTCATAAGCCTGCTCCGGTCTGAGCTTAGGCATCTCAGCTTTTTCGCTTGGGAAGAGCAGGAAGGCGTATGAAACTGGCTGTTCGTCTGACTTGCCATCTGGAACGCCCCAAACCTGATAAACTTTGGCCCAAGTATTCAAGGCAAGTGGAGACTGTTCAATCTGTGCTGAGTTGTGTAGGTCATTTGTGCAGAGGGTTCCGCCCAGATGATCCATGAAAGCAAGTCCATCTCTGTTGGTAAGTTTCATCCCAACCGGGACTCTGTACCGATCCGTCGTGTAAATCAGATTCGCCCACTGGGCTTTTCCTTCTGGGCAGGGCTTCCCGGTTGTGCCGGGGGTCATGGAAGTCACCAATCGGAAATTATTGTGTAATAGGGGTGGTGCTGGCCTGATTGGCTGATCTGAAGTTATACCGGAAAACGATTCATTGCTCATGACGGGGAAGGCAAACGACGGCCGCATTGTTTTATCCCCGTAGGTCATCCACGCAGCAATTACAAAAGTTGTGCCCTTTGGAAAACGGAGATCGGCAGCTCTGGTAAAGGTGCTGCCCCAACCCTGCGGCCATACAGGTGCCTGAGATATGGCAACAAAGTCTGTAGGACGTAGTTCGCTGGGCCTTATCTCCGCAGGTTTAAACAAACCACTGCCCCACCAGCTTACGCCGCCAATCATCACCGCGCCCAAGACCACCCAGCCCAGCGGCGTCGTCAAGAGATGGCCCAATAACTGCCGATTCGTGACTTGCGGATCGCCCATCGCCCGCACCGCCAGAAACTCGGCTTCATCCCGCGCAAAACCTTTTTGTTCCAGTTCGGTGATGCGTTCCAGCAAATGTGCCCGCAGCTCGGCGGCGGCGTCTAGGCGCTCAGCTTTGGGAAGGCCGAGGGTGGCGCGGTGAACGTACTGATTGAGGCTCAGCACTTTGCCAGAGCGGCCAGCGGCTCGGCGGGTCACGCCAAGCGTCCCATCAGACGCTCAACCAGCAAAGCGTCCAGCGCCCCCCGTAAAGTGCGCCATTCGGCTTTTTTGGCTCCCAGCGCCGCTTGCCCACTCTCGGTAAGGCGGTAGTATTTGCGCGGCGCTCCGCCTTTGTCGCTTTCTTGCCACTCGCTTTCTACCCAACTCGCCTTGACGAGGCGGTGCAGGGCCGGATACAAGCTGCCTTCTTTGAGGTCAAATGCGCCGCCGCTGCGGGCGTTGATGTGTTGCAAAATCTCCAAGCCGTAGCGCGGTTGAGTTTCCAAAGCGGCGAGGAGAGCCAAATCAAGTGTGCCGGATTTCAGCGGATTCATGACTAGAGTATGATGCAAGGTAGCTTGTGAGACAAGATAGTGGTTGAAGTGAAACCAGAGGCGTCTTCACCCGCTGCTGAAATGCCCCCTCCGACGCGCAGCTACACTGGAGCCATGACCCAACACCCCAACGCTCTGCACTCAAGCGGCCTCCAACTGGACAACACCGAATTGATGGTCACGGGGATGACCTGCGCTCACTGTCAGACTGCCGTTACCCGCGCTCTAGAGGGCGTTCCCGGCGTCAAAGAAGTTTCAGTAGACCTCAGCAGCGGCCTCGCCCGTGTGCGCGGTGAAGCCGACCGGCAAGCCCTCCTCGACGCGGTGGAAGAAGAAGGCTACAAGGCGACGCTCCAACTCTGAGACATTGCGTCTTCTGCTGAGCAATTACTCTTCAAGCTGGCGGATTTCTCCGACGACACGGTAAAATCCGCCGGCATCTTCGAGTTGGTCGACCACGTAGCTCACGCCCATTCGGCGCAGGGTGCGGGGAAACTGCACGTTCCAGTCTTGAAAGGTCTGGCTGTTGCGCTCTGAGTCGGGCTTGACCCTCAGCTTGCCACCTTCTTGAACCACTTTGAGCACCACTTGTCCGGCGATTTGCGAAGTGACGGCAAAGGTCGTCGCTGGCGCTTGGGTTTGAAGAGTGGCGGCCATTTTAATATCGCGGGCGGTGACTTGAATGCCCTGTTTGGCGTTCTCAATGGCCTGAGCGCTGACATCCAAAGCGGCCAAAGTGCCTCTTGAAGTCACGATATAAAGCCGCTCGCCGCTGTACTGCATACTGAGCGCCGCGCCGTAACTGGTGCCGAGTTTCCACAGGCGCTCTCCGGCTTTGTTAAAGCAGTAGACGGCTGAACTGCTGTCGCCCGCGAAAACGAATTCGCCTTCTGGACTGGTCGCGCACGAGAAAACAGCCGCGTCACAGCGGTAATTTTGAACCGCCTGACCCGTTTTGGTAAAGCGCTGAATTTGGTTGTTGGAGGTTCCAGCGTAGAGGTCGCTGCCTTCTTGCCAGCCGAACAAGACGCTGCCGCTGGTTTTGTGGTGCCACAGCGGAAAGCCGCTCTCACGGTCAAGCTGGCCGACGCCGCCGGAGTGTCCGTAATACACTCCCGCCTGATCCACCCTGACCATCCAGGCCATGTGGGCGTTTTGGCCGATTTGTGCCCACTGCTGTTCGCTTTCGGCGTCGAAGGCGTGAACGTTGCCCTGACTGTCCCCGACCCCTAGCATCCCGCCCTGCAAATCCATCCACAAAATTGCGCTTTGGCTTTCGGCTTCGTAGGCCACGAAGGGCAATTTGCCGCTCAAATCGTAGACGTTGCCGTCGTCGCACCCGGCAAACGTTCGGTGCTGGTCGCTCACCAAGCACTTGACACCTTCAGGCAATTTGAACGAGCGCTGCACTTCGCCCTCAGGTGACAGCGCGTAGACCTCGCCCGCATCGTTGCCCACCCAGACATTGTCTCGATCCGCGAAAATGCCGAATGCTGCGCTGGACGTTTTGAACTTCCACACCACCGGAGCGGCGGATTTGGTGGTGGAAGCCGTTTCGGTAATCTCACGGCGAACGACGCTGCGCTTTTGGCGAACGCCCTGCACCGCTTCCTTGTAGCCTTTGCGGACTTTCTCCTTAATCTTTTTGGCGGCCTCGGCTTCGGCTTGTTCGGCGGTGGCAAAGCCTTTGGTGCTGGTCTGTCCGGGCGTGCCGATCCGGCCAAAGCGCAGGGTCAGGGTGGTTTCTTCCACACTCACTTCGTAGAATTTATGTTCGCTTCCGACTTCATCCGAGAGTTCAAGATACGTTTTCGACATGCCCCGAGCATAGCGGCTAAGCGCATTGGCGGTCACACTTTGATTGGCCTGACCAGTAGGGTGAGAAAGCGTGAAACCTCCAAACTGTTTAACCGGAATCCGTATCAGCCCACCACCTTGACGCGGCGGTACCGTGCCTGAATGACGCACCACACGCCGTAACACAGCGTTCCCAGGGCCACCGCGCCCAGCAGGAACTGTCCGGCAGGCTGATGGCGTAGCCAGCCCAGCGCCCCCGAGGTGCCGACCACGATGCTGCCCTGATCCCGCCAGGCAGCCACCAGCAAAAAGACGCCCATGATCGTTAGCAGCAGCCCACGCGCCGCCACTCCCACCTGCCCAATCCGTTCCAGGGTGCCCTGATACTGCGCTCCCACATCGCTAAAGGCCATGCGCTCCATGAATTTGGCGCTGTAGGCGCTGTAGAGCTGGTCGGCAGCAACCGCCAGAAGCGCCACGCCAACCAGACCCAGCAGTAGCTGGCCGCCCGGCAGGTGCAGCACCTTCGCGGCGGTCTGGGCCTGACTGTTCTGTGCGTAAGGAGCGCTGCCCTGGGCCGCCAGGCGGGCGCTGAACACGGCCAGGGTCAGGTAGAGGCCGCCGCTGATCAGGTATCCCGCGCGTTTGATGAGCCCCTTGGCCTCCGTTCCCTGGTGTTCCGGGTCCAGAACGGCCCGCAGCAACTGCCACAGCACGTAACCGACCAGGCCCACCACTAGCAGCCACAGGAGAACACGGCCCGCCGGAAGATCCTGAAGGCGCAGCAGCGCTCCTTTGTTATCTGTGGTGGTGCCGCCGTCGCCCAGCGCCAGACTCAGTGCCAGAAAGCCCACCGTGCCGTAAAGCACTCCCTTGCTGGCATACCCGAAACGGGCCAGGACCTCTAGCCCCGGAGCAACTTGGCGGCCAGCCTGCTCGACCTGTGATCTGGTAGTTGACATGGTTCCACTATGTCCCGAAGCCCACCAGGCCGGATGCGCCGGGCGTGCCCATCTTTCTTCATGCAGAGCCTCCGCACCCGGCGTCAACCAGGGCGGAGGCGTTCAGTTGCGAATTGGTGATGGGACAGTGGTTTCACGCCAGCAGCGTCTTCAGGCTATGAGCGCCCACCCATTGCCTGTTGCCGTCTCATACGGATTCCAGAATGGTGTTATCTTTTGGGATAGCACCATTCTGGAATCGTATCTGATTAGCGGCTTGTAGAAGGTCAGCAGCGCAAGGACATCAAGACGTCGACGGGATCCTGACCCCGCAGACGGGCGGTTTCCACGGTGGACTTGATACGCATATACGTAATAGCGCCCCGTGCGTTTTTGCTGCACTGCGAGACTTTTCTGGCCATGACCACGGTTCTGAGACTGCGTTCGGCAGCATTGTTGGTCGGTGGAATTTCCGGATCCGACAGAAACAGGAGGATTCTGCCACGGAGATGCTGTTCCAGAATTCCGAGGCGGAGCCGTTCGTTGGCCTTGGTCTTCAAGGGTGCACGGTTGAGCAATTTTTCCAGGCGCAGGGTGAGACCTTCACCCTGTTGCCGGTATTCTTCCCGAGTACACCATCCCTCGTGAAAGCGTTGATGAAACTTGATCCCGTCGCGGAACACCTGAGCCAGTCGAAGACCGTATTCGTGCCCTCG